>JAWLDL010000316.1:0-3508 GCA_041686675.1 Spirochaetia bacterium
GAGCGGCAGGTGCCGAACGGCAGCCGCGTCTATTGATCGCCGGCGCCGGACTACCAGACGACGCTTCTGATGAGGTCGTCGCAGGTTGCCTCGTCGACTGCGACGTAGAGGTGGGTGCGCATCTTCCAACGCGCGGGGTCATCGGGGTCGAGCAGGAAGCCTCGCTCGTCGACCTCGCCGTCGAAGCGCTCTCCGTCCTCGAACTTCATCACGAAACCGAGTTTCCGGAACATCGCCACTCCGGCTGCGATGTCCCAGAGCTTGATGCTTGCCACGTAGCCGATCATCGAGGCGGTTACCAGTCCGATGACCGAAAACACGCAGGAGCCTACCGCGTGGACGAGGTAGTCGCCGCTGAAGCGGGCCCGTTTGACTACGCCCTGGGCGAGGCTTACGATGCCGCGGCCCGGGTTGCCGAGTCCTTCGTAGGTAAGCGGCTCGAGGCGGGAGGGATCCCAGGCGTCGGGATCGCATCCGAGCCGGCCGAGGAGCACCCGATCACCGTCGGTTATCGCGAGCTCGCCGGTGGCGGGCAGAAAGATGCCGCCCTCGGTGAGGCGCCGGTTCTGCATGAAGCCGATGGACACACCCCAGCTCGGCAGGTGGTGCGTGTAGGGGGCGGTGCCGTCTATGGGGTCGACGATCCAGGTCGTGCCTGAGAGCGCCTGCTGCACGTAGTCCTCACCCCGCTCCTCGTTGGTTTCTTCGCCGATCATGTAGACGCCCTGCTCGGGGGCATCGAAATACTCGCCGAGCCGGCGCTCGATCGCCTTGTCGGCCTCGGTGACGATGGAGCGGTCGCTCTTTAATGTCGGAGAGCGATCCTCGTAATAGGTGAGGGCCATACGACCGGCGTCGAGCAGAAGATTCGCGATATCAGTGACGTTCCAGGCTGTCATCGGCATGGGCCCACTGTAATGCAAATCGCGCGGCGTTGACAGCACCGCCGCGGCGGGGTAGCGTTCGCTCGTGTTTCAGCCAATTCTCGTGACCACCGCACGCCTGATCATCCTGATGATCGCCGGCTACATCGTGTTTCAGCCCCGGCTCCTGCGGCAGCACATCCTGCCGCGGCTTCTGTCGCTCACGGTCAACGTGCTCCTGCCGGTGTACTTCATTACCGCGTTCTCCGCGGGCTGGGACAGCGCCGTGGAGGCGGGGTGGGAGTGGATGCCCATCTTTTTCTTTGCCAGTGTGGTGATGATGGGATTCCAGGCGGTGGTCGGCGGCTGGCTGGTGCGTCGCGTGCCGGCCTTCTCGTCGCCGCACCCGCGGGCCTGGGTTGCGCTCTTTGCAGTGCAGAACGTCGGCTTCATTCCGCTGCCGATCCTCGCGGCCATCGCGCCGGAGGAGATCAACATCTACATGTTCTTCTTCGTGCTCGCCTTCGTCATCATCTTCTGGACCCTGGTGGTCTCGCTTGTGAGTGCAGAGGGCGGCCATTTCGTCTTCAAGCCGAACATGCCGCTTGCCGGCATCGTGGCGGGCATGGTCATTGCCGTCTTCGGCCTCTACGATTACATCCCCGGCGTGCTGCGGACGGCAATGGAGTGGCTCTCCGAGCCGGCACTGGATCTCATTCTTTTCGTGCTGGGCGGAATCCTTGCGACCATCCCGAAGGCCGATCTCAAGTATCGGCCCGAGTTCGGAAGCCTGATATGGCTGCGCATGCTCCTCTATCCCGCGGCAATGCTCGGCGTCCTCGCCCTCATTCCCTTCAACGGCCTCTCCGCGGAGATGGCCTACGGCATCCGCCTCGTGCTCGTTCTCGAGGCGGCGGTTCCACCCGCGACCAACCTGATCGTGGCGACCAAAAAGTACGGCACCGAGGCGCAGGTGCACTACATGGCAAGCGGGATGCTCGTGACCTACATTGCATCATTCGTGACGATGCCCCTCTTTCTGATTGCCTCTCATGCTGCGTTCGGCTGAGCAGGCGGTCAGCTGAAGGTAAGCAGCTTCCACCCGCGTGCCGTCGCGATACGACGGAGCCGCCGGTCCGGATTGACCGCGGTCGGCGTGCCCACGGCCTCGAGGAGGGGAAGATCGTTGATGCTGTCGGAGTAGAACGTGCATGCCTCCGGCGTCACGCCCTGCGTCTCGAGGTAGGCGAGGGCCTGCCGGCGTTTTTCGGCGCCGAAGCACACCGGATTGCTGCTGCTGCCGGTCGCCCGATCGGCGTTGAACTCGATACGCGTGCACACGATATCGGGTACGCCGAGGTAGTCGGCAAGCGGGCGCACGACCGCATCCACCGATGCGCTCACCAGCGCCACTCTCTCGCCGTGCTGAATGAGATTCCTGATCCGCGCCTGCGCATCGAGGTAGATGTCGCTCTTGATGCGCTCCTCGAAGCAGCGTCGTCCCACGCGCTCGACATCGCTTCTGCTCATTCCTTCAAGTGGTGCGAGGTATCCGCTGAGGTCCTGGGCATCGACGAGCCCCATCTTGTAGCGCAGGTAGAAAAGGGGCGCGCGAAGCAGATAGAGGGGCGAGAAGAGGCCCATGGCTGCGCCCTGCTGACCGAAACGCCGGCCGGTGGAATGCCTGGTGATGGTGTGATCGACGTCGAAGAGTACCATCAGCTGATGTCCTCGGCGCCCGCGTCGCCCTGCTCGATGCTCGCTCCAAGCGACCGGAGCACCTCAAAGAACCCGGGGAAGGTGACCGCCGCGGCCACTGCCGTGTCGACGGTGGTCTCCCCTGCAGCACCGAGTCCGGCCACGGCGAGCGCCATGACGACGCGATGGTCGCCGTGTCCGTGGACGCGGGCACCGATGAGGGGTGGCGCAGTCTGGATGGTGGGGGCTGGAGCTTCCGGGGCGCTGCCGCCACCCCCGGCCCGCGGGAGGACCCGCAGCCCGTCGGGAAGCTCCTCGACGCGGGCGCCCATCCTGCCGAGCTCCGCGGCCATAACCGCCACCCGGTCGGTTTCCGTGGCGCGCGCCTGGGGCACGTTGGAGAGCTCCACCGGCTCGCGGGCGAAGCAGGCCGTTACCGCGAGCGCCGGCAGGGCGTCGGGGATGGCGTTGAGGTCGAAGGTGCCGCCCGAGAGGGCGGCACGGGCAAAGCCCGCATCCTCGTTAAATGCTTTCTGTGGCCCCGTGACCGTGACTGCGCCGTCTCCCTCCTCGACCGTGCAGCCCATCTCGGCGAGGATGCCGAGGACCGCCTTGTCGCCCTGGGGGTCGGACATGTCGAGGCCCTCGAGGGTCAGGGTTGATCCGGTGATGGCCGCCGCGCAGGCGAGGAAGGTTGCCGATGAGAAATCGGCCGGGATCGGGGAGTCGAAGGCGCGATAGCGCTGGCCTCCGGGGATTCGGAAGCGATCATAGCCCTCGCGTTCGTAGCGGATGCCCTGGGAGTCGAGCCACCACAGCGTCATCTCGACGTAGGGGCGCTCGTTGATGAGGAGGACGTCGATGTCGGTGGCGGCGCCGGGGTTCTCGGCCGCGGTCCCGGGCCCGCCGGCCGCCGCCGCCGCCGTGGTCGCAGCCGGCGCCGCGAG
>JAWLDL010000317.1:0-3491 GCA_041686675.1 Spirochaetia bacterium
CCCCGAGCGGATTGCGAAGGCGATGACCCTGGCACTCGCGCGCATCGCGGCACACGGCCGTCGCGACTGCTATGTCATCGCCTTCTCAACCGGCATTCGCACTTTCGAGCTCGGCGACCTCACCGCGGTTCCGGAGCTCGCCTCCTTCCTGACGCACAGCTTCCACGGCGGCACCGATCTGCGGCCGGCCCTGGAGGAGACGCTGCGGCAGCTCGAAACCGAGCGGTATCGGCGCGCAGATGTGATCGTGGTTTCGGATTTTCGTGTGCCGAAGCTGCTCGAGCGACAGACGAAGCGCATCAGCACGGCCCAGGCCGAGCTCGGCGCCCTCTTCCACAGCCTGACCGTCGCCGACGGTCCGCCGGTGGATCCCCTGCACATCTTCGATTTTCACTGGCACTACGACACGTCCACGAGGGACGGAGGTATCACGGCGCTGGCGGAGGTGTGATCGTGACCGCGGCGCCCGCCCCGTTGCCGGCGGCCCCGTTGCCGGCCCACAGCCCCGGCGGCCGGCGGTCCCGGCGCCGGGCTCAGCCCTGCACGGTCCGCGTGGAGTATTCCTCGGAGATGTAGCTGTCGGCAAAGCCCTCGATGTCGTTCACCCAGTCGAGGAACTTTGCGGCTTCGTTCTTGTTGGTGTAGGGGCCGACCCGCAGACGATAGAAGGTCCGCCCGTCGACAACCTTGGTGGTGATGCGGCCGCTCAGCTCGTGCTCACGCAGGCGCTCGCGGGCCATGTCGACGCGGTCCCGGCTCGTGGTTGCGATGACCTGTATCCAGTACTCGGTCACCTGCACCTCCCGCGTCGGCGGTTCGGGTGCCCGCCGCGGCGCCGTACGCGCCGGCTGAACCGTTTCGGGCTCAGGGGCTCGTTCGGCGGGACGCTCGGCCTCGGCGGCCGGCGCTCGCTCGGAAGGCGCGGTGTCGGGCTCTTCGGCCCGCTCGGGCGCGGTTTCCCGGGCCTCTTCGCGGTCTCTCTCCTCGTCGGGACGCTCCTCGACCGCCTCCCCGTAGACGATGACGACATCGCCGTCGTCCTCTTCTTCGGAGTCCTCATCCTCTTCAGTGGTCTCGAGGCTGGGCCGTTCAGCATCAGGATCGCGCAGATACTCGATGGCATCGAAGCTGCCGGCCGACCCCGACTGGGCGCCGCCACCGGCAACCTGCGGTGCTTCCCGCGGGTAGAAGAGCACAAGCCCGAGACCGAGCACGGCAGCCACGAACAGAGAGACGGATACTATGACGATGAGCGTTTTCGAGTTTTCCATATCAGTTACTCTTCGAGGAGAGACAGCTCTGCGAGCTGCGCATGCAGCCGGTCGAGTCCCCCGCGATTCTCCACAGTATGAATATCGACATCCGGGCGCGAAGGTTGAGGGCTGAGCTTGCGTTGCGTCCAGAATCGCCTCAGGATGTCCGTGATGGGCAGCCTATCGCGCCGCCAGGCCCGAAGCAGCCGGGTAAGCAGGGGTGCACGCACCCACAGCGCGATATCGCACATCGCGTCGAGTTTCATCGGGAAGAGCAGCGCCGCGTTCACCACGACCCTGCCCGTGGCCGCGGCCAGCCGCTCCCGCACCATCTGCACCATCTCCGGATGGACGATGCGCTCGAGATTCCGCATCGCCTCACGGTCGCGAAACACCAGGCCACCGAGCTTCTTGCGGTCGACGGCGCCGTCGGAGTCGATGTAATCATCGCCAAAGGTCGTGCGCACATCGTCGATTCGCCGTGTCAGCGCCTCGTGACCGAGGCCGTCAACGTCGATGACCCCGTATCCGGCGCCGGCGAGAACCTCGGTGACCGTGTTCTTCCCCGCGCAGTATTTTCCGGCAACGCCTACCACCATGGCTCAGTGGAGCTCTCCCCAGCTCGTGCCCGCCTCCACGGTGACCCGCAGGGGCACCGACAGCTCGACGGCGGCCGCCATCTCCTCCTCAACGAGGCGTGAGACCGCCTCCTGCTCCGCCGCGGGGGCTTCGAGGATGAGCTCATCGTGGACCTGCAACAGGATGCGCGCCCCCCTGCCCTCGGCCGCAAGGCGGTGGCTCACCCGAAGCATCGCCCGCTTTACGATGTCGGCCGCAGTGCCCTGAATGGGCGTGTTCACCGCGATCCGCTCGGCGCCGCTCTTCACGGTTCTGTTCCGTGAGGTGATATCCGGCAGCGGCCGTTCCCGCCCGAGCAGCGTGCGAACCGCGCCGTGGGTCTCGGCCCGGCGGACGGTGTCCTCTACGAAGCTCTTGATGTTCGGGTAGGTGCGGAAATAGGCCTCGATGAAGCGCTCTGCCTCCTCACGGCTTATGTTGAGCTCACGGCTGAGTCGAAACGATGACATCCCGTACATCACGCCGAAATTGATGGTTTTGGCAATGCGCCGCTGCGCGGAGGTCACCTCTTCGGCCGGCACACCGAAGATGAGCGCGCCGGTTTCCCTGTGCACGTCCTTGCCCTCGCGAAAGGCGCGTGTGAGCCCCGGATCTGCCGAGAGGTGGGCGAGCACCACGAGCTCGATCTGCGAGTAGTCGGCGCTGACGAACACCCAGCCGTCGGCGGGGACGAAGGCGGTGCGGATCCTCCGTCCCTCCTCGTCACGGATGGGGATATTCTGCAGGTTGGGATCCTTGCTCGAGAGTCGGCCGGTGGCGGTACCCGTCTGCGTGAAGTGGGTGTGCAGCCGTCCCGTTTCGGGATTCACGAGCTTCGGCAGCGCGTCGACGTAGGTGGAGCGCAGCTTGGAGAGCAGGCGATGGCGAAGCACCTTCTCCGGCACCGGGTCCTCACGGGCGAGCTCCTGCAGCACCGCAACATCGGTGGAGTAGCCGGTCTTCGTCTTCTTTACCGGCTTGAGCTTGCGCTCGACAAAGAGCACCTCCTGCAGCTGCTTCGTCGAGGCGATATTGAACTCCCGCCCGCAGAGCTCGTAGATCTCCTCCTCGATGGAAGCAAGCAGCCCGTCGAGCTCCCGGCTGTAGGCGGCAAGCATATCTGTGTCGATGCGGATCCCGCGAAGCTCCATCTCGGCAAGCACCGGCACGAGGGGGAGCTCGAGATGGTAGAAGAGCTCGCTGAAGCCGTGCTCGGCGAGAAGCGGCTGGAATACGGTGTAGAGGCGGAAGGTGATATCCGCGTCCTCGGCGGCGTAGTTCCCGGCGGCTTCGAGCGGCACCTCGTAGAAGGGCGGGAAGTTCCGCCCCCGCCCGTGATCGGGGAAGAGGTCCGCGTAGTGCACGGTGGTGTACCCGAGATAGGCGCGTGCGAGCTCATCGAGCCCGAAGGAGTTCGCGGTGGTGTCGAGGAGCCAGCCTGCAACCATGGTGTCGAAGGCCAGGGAGGAGAGCGTGATGCCCCAGCGCTTCAGTACCTTGTAATCGTACTTCGCGTTCTGTGCGATGAGCTCGAGCGAGGTGTCCTCGAGGACCGGCTTCAGTCGCCGTCGCACCTCCTCCTCGTCCAGCACCGGGCCTTCGGGCCCGCGAAGCGGCACG
>JAWLDL010000318.1:0-3484 GCA_041686675.1 Spirochaetia bacterium
CGGGAGGATCGTACAGGACCCGTGGGTGCGCATGCGATGAAGTCGGCTCTCGTGAATGAGTGCGGCGTCTTTCATCGTCAGTCGATGCGGGACCGGGGGGCGTCCTTCCACCCGAAGGGCGGCCGGGTCGAAGGAGATGAAGCGTTCATAGGCACCGGTGCCGAAGCCGAGCCGGTCGTAGAAACCCTGATCGAACATCCCGAGCAGGGATACGAGCTCTCCCTCCCGCGCGTCGTTTGCCAGGGCGTGCGCGGTGAGCCGCCGGGCAAGCCCCTGCCTGCGCCCGACGCGACTGGTTGAGACGGCCATCACCGCCCGCATGCGGATCTCCTGCGACAGATGCATAACCGTGCCGGGCATCGTGGCCACCATGCATTCCGGCGTGTTTCTCAGCTCCGCGAGCCACGCATCGGCGCCGGAGAGAAACACCGCGAGGCCTTCCTGTTCCCGCTTCTCGTCCTCGATCCAGCCTACTTCGTTCCAGATCCGGATGGCCGCGGACCGGTCGGCGGGATCGCTGTAGCGGCGCATCCTGATATCGGGCTCTCGATGATCCTGTGTGCGTTCCATCCTGCACTCCAAAAAAAGGGGGGACAGGCCCTGAAAACCCGTCCCCCCGATTATACGCGCACGTACTACTTGTTGTACACGGGCCTCGGCGTGTAACCGGTATGAAGGTACGTATGAGATTTCTCGGAGAGCGGTTTCTCGAGGAAGTTCTCGTAGAGCGCCTTGATTGCCGTATTGTGATGGGACTGCCGAAGCTTCTGCCCGGTGTCGTCGGCGTACAGCCCCTTGATGCGCTTGCGGCGAACCGCGTTCGTGGTACCGTAAGGCTGACCGCCGCCGGAGATACATCCGCCGGGACAGGCCATGACCTCGATGAAGTGATAGGGTAGCTCCTCACCCTTCGCCTGAGCCTCCTTCACCCGCTCGATGACTTTGGACACGTTGGAGATGGAGTGAGCCACGGCAACGCGGACCTCGGTGCCCTCGATGTCGATCTTTGCCTCCCGGACACCATCGAGCCCCCGCACCTCGGTGAACTCGACCTTGTCGCGGTCCTTGCCGGTGACAAGGTAGTAGGCGGTGCGAAGCGCTGCTTCCATGACACCGCCGGTGGCGCCGAAGATGGTGCCGGCGCCGGTGTAGAGGCCGAGGGCGCTGTCTGCCTCTTCATCGGCAAGCTCCGAGAAGCTGATGCCCGCGGACTTGATCATGCGCGAGAGCTCGCGCGTGGTGATGGAGGCGTCTATGTCCTGCACGCCGGAGGAATACATGTTCTCATCGCGCACGATTTCGTACTTCTTGGAGGTACAGGGCATGACCGAGACATGATAGATGTCGGAAGCTTCGAGATTCTGCTGCTGGGCGTAGTAGGTCTTGGTCATCGCCGCGAGCATCATCTGCGGTGACTTCGCCGTGGAGAAGTACGGAATCATCTCGGGATAGAACTTCTCCATGTAGTCGACCCAGGACGGACAGCAGGTCGTAATCTGCGGCAGCGGACCGTGGCCCTTCTCGGTGAAGCGGTGCACGAACTCGGTGCCCTCTTCCATGATGGTGAGGTCGGCGCCGAAGTTGGTGTCGAAGACGACGTCGAACCCGAGCCTGCGCAGCGCGGCGTAGATCTTGCCCGTGGAGAGCTCACCGGGCTCCATGCCGAAGGCCTCACCGAGGGCGACACGCACTGCAGGGGCGATCTGTACGACGGTCTTGAGATTCTCATCGCGAATTGCCCGGAGCACCCTCGAGGTGTCATCGCGCTCGAAAATGGCACCGACGGGGCAGTGCGCGGAGCACTGTCCGCACTTGATACAGGGGCTGTCGTTGAGTGACACGTCTGCCGCGGGCGCCATACGCACCTCGTGCCCGCGATCGAGGAACTCCAGGGCGTACACGTTCTGCATGTCCTGGCAGACGTTGACACAGCGGCCGCATTTGACGCACTTCTCGGGGTTCAGCACGATCGAGGGAGTCGTGTCGTCCTGCGGAATCTCCGGGACCATCATCTCGAAGGGCATATCGCGAACGCCGAACTCGTAGGCCAGCTTCTGCAGCTCGCAGGTCTGGTTGCGAGCGCAGGTGAGACAGCTGTTCGGATGCGTGGAGAGAATGAGCTGGAGGGTCGATCGGCGAACCTCCTGAAGCTCGGGGTCGTGAGTAATCACGCTCATTCCCTCTTCTACGGCCGTGGCGCATGCCCGCGGCATTTTGCGCGACCCCTCAATTTTGATGGCGCACAGACCGCATGCGCCCCATGGCGGGAGGTCGGGATGATAGCACAGCGCGGGGATCTCCACCTTCGCCTGCCGTGCCGCCTTATAGATACTGGTTCCTTCGGCGACCTCGACGGTCTGTCCGTTTATGGTGCAGGTAACTTTCTTCATTGCAATCTCCTGATCTATTGTCTTACCACCGCGTCGAACTTACAGACCTGGTAGCACATGCCGCATTTGATGCACCGATCCTGATCGATGACGTGAGTCTGCTTGCGCTCGCCGCTGATGCAGTTGACCGGGCAGTTCCGTGCACAGAGTGTGCACCCGATGCACTTGTCCGGAAGAATGTGATAGGTCACGAGCTCCTTGCAGTGGCCCGCCGGACAGGTGTTCTCCTGGATATGCGCGAGGTACTCGTCCTTGAAGTAGCGAAGCGAGGACATGATGGGGTTCGGCGCGGTCTGGCCGAGCCCGCAGAGTGAGGCGCGCTGCATCGCGAACCCGATGGTCTCCATGCGGTCGATGTCATCCATCGTCCCCTGCCCCTTGGTGATGCGGTCGAGGATGTCGTACATCTTCTTGCCACCCACCCGACAGGGCGCGCACTTACCGCAGGACTCTTCGACGGTGAAGCCGAGGTAGAACTTGGCGACGTCCACCATACAGTCGTCCTCGTCCATGACGATGAGGCCGCCTGAGCCCATGATGGAGCCGAGCTCCTGGAGGTGCTCGTAGTCAATCGGGGTGTCGAGGTAATCAGCCTTGATCATGCCGCCCGAAGGTCCGCCGCTCTGAATCGCCTTGAACTCCTTCCCGTTGGGGATGCCGCCACCGATGTTGTAGATGACATCGCGCAGGGTGGTACCCATGGGTACCTCGATGAGGCCGGAGTTGTTGATCTTTCCGGTGAGGGCGAAGACCTTGGTACCCTTGGATTTGTCGGTACCGATTCTCGAGTACCACTCGCCACCGCGCGTGATGATAACGGGTACGTTCGCAAGGGTCTCGACGTTGTTGATTACGGTCGGCTTTTGCCACAGTCCCTTCACCGCAGGGAAGGGCGGCCGGGGACGCGGCATGCCGCGCTCACCCTCGATGGAGGCAAGCAGCGCCGTTTCCTCGCCGCAGACAAAGGCGCCGGCGCCGAGGCGGATGCCGATATCGAAGTCGAAGCCGCTTCCGAGGATGTCTTTGCCGAGCAGGCCGTACTCACGGGCCTGCCGGATTGCGATCCGCAGGCGGTTTATGGCGATGGGATACTC
>JAWLDL010000319.1:0-3477 GCA_041686675.1 Spirochaetia bacterium
ATGGGGGCGCAGCCACTGCCCCTGGTGCTGAGCGCGGTAGCACCGAGTTGCGCGAGCGCCGAGAGCAGCGGGGCGGCCGAGCGTCGGCGGATCTGCTCGTCGCCCGTGAAGACGGTGAGGCCGCCGGCGAGGGCGGCAGTGCCGATGCCGAGGTAGAGGGTGGTGCCGGAGTTGCCGACATCGACGACGTTCTCGGGAACGGTAAGCTCGCCGGCGGTGCCCTCGACGATGATCCCGGTGAGCACCCCATCGGAGCGGATTTCCTCCACCGATGCGCCGAGGGCGCGGCAGGCGCGCACGCAGGCTGCGGTGTCGAGGGAGTCGAGGGGATTTCGGAGCGCGCTTCGACCGTCGGCGAGCGTGGCTATGAGGAGCGCACGAATCGTGTGAGATTTCGAGGCAGGTATGCGTGCACGGCCCGCGAGCTTCCCCGGGCGGATGGTCTGCGTCACGGGGCTCATTCTATGTGGTTCGCGGGTCGAGGGTCAAAGCATCAGCCCATACGGTCGACAATCAAGTGATGACGAACGCTACAACGCGCAATGCCACGCTTATGGCCCTGATTGCACTGGTTCTCGCCCTCGTGGTGCCCGCCGAGCTCTCGGCGCGGCAGTTCGTGAACGACGATTTCGGCTACTACGTCGACATTCCCGAGGGCTGGGAGATGATGGACGCCTCGGATATGTCGCACATCGCCTTCTCAGCGCCGGGCGGACAGGCTGTGTTTCAGGTGATGTCTTACGCCGCCGATCAGTTCGACACCGCCGGGGACATCGCGAACTTCGTGGAGGAGAGCTTCGGGACCCGCGGCGAAGGAACGGCCTTTCAGTTCTCCGGCCGTGAAGCCGTGTTCGCGGAGCTCAGCTTCGACACGGAGAACTTCACCGTCCACGGCTACCACGTGATGGTCAACGGGAGCGGCGGTGACTACATCATGCAGGCCTTCGCAGTCGAGGATGTCTTCTCCCAGTATCAGGACCTGCTGCTCTCGGCCCTTGATTCGGTGAGCCTCGACGATGAAGGCTACCTCCACCCGGGACCGGTCAGCCAGTACAAGTATCCCTTTCCGGCGCCGCAACCGCAGCCCGAGCGCACCGAAATCGGCGGTGAGACCATCACCTATACCTCCGATCCCAACGAGCGCGAGGCCACCCAGAACCTCATCGAGCGCGAGGCCCGCGTACTCTCGCAGTATGCAGGCGAGGCCGCCGCGGCCGAGGGGCGCTGGTCGGGCGGGACCGATGCGTGGGTCGAGGCCTGGCGGCGATTCTATCGCATGATCTATCGTGACAACTTCTTCCGGCTGAGCTCGATTGCGCGCTCGGTAAAACAGCATTTCGACGCCGCCGGCGTCGGGGAGGAGGAGATCCCGGCGGAGCTTCTCTCCTGGCTGCAGGGCTTCGACTACACGAGGACCGGCTCGCTCTCCGACCTCCTATCACCTGTGACATGCTTTCTCGAGCGCGCCGGCGACTGCGACTCGCTGGGCCTTGCCTGGGTGATCCTGCTGCAGCACATGGGCTACGACGCAATCCTGATGATATCGAGCGAGTACGGGCACGCGCTCGCCGGCGTCGACGTGGCAGGCGAAGGCGCACGATTCGAGTTCGAAGGCACGCAGTATCTGCTTGCGGAGTTCACCGAGGAGGTGGATCTCGGCCTGATCCCCAGAGACATGGCCGACCCCTCGAAGTGGATTCCGGTGCGACTGTAGGGGGCAAGGGGCGGGCGGCGCTGACGCGGAAGCGGGTCAGCCGAACACGCCGAACGCCGTGATCATACCGGCGAGCAGCGTAAAGAACACCGACATGAGCGACACGACCATCGTGAAGCGCTTGTTCACGTCGTCAAAGCGCTTGTCCACGGCTTCGAAACGCTCGGCCATCTGCAGCTGCGTGGCCTCGAAACGTTTGTCCATGGCGTCGAAGCGGCGGTCCATCTGTGTCTGCATGGTCTCGAAGCGCTGGTCCATCTGTGTCTGCATCGCCTCGAAGCGCTGGTCCATCTGCCGCTGCGTGTCTTCGAAGCGAAGGTCCATACGTTCGAAGCCTTCGCGCACGGACGTAAGGACCTCATCGAAGCGTGCGTCCTGCCGCTCCGCGAGTGCTCTCGAGGCGAAGCGCTCGACCATCATGACTACGTAGCGATGCAGCGATTCGGGGTTCTTTACCTCGAACGCTCTTCCGAGCTCGGATTCGAGTATCTCGACGATGTCGCTCATGCCTTCGGCCATCTTTTTTAGTATATGAGTTCATCCTTCATATGGGTAGTACGGGCAAATCCGGGCTGCTGATTGAATACGCCGGAAGAAACGTTGCACTGCGGGAACATAACTTGACTGCACCCATAAATATGGCTATCGTGGGCATATGAAGACAACGGTCGAGATCCCGGATGACCTCTATCGCCGTGCGAAAAGCAGAGCCGCCGAGTCCGGGCAAAGCTTTCGCTCCCTGCTCGTCGATGCGTTGCGCGCCCGGCTGTATGGCGAGGGCAATACCACCTCGCTCGACGACGTATTCGGCGCGCTCGCAGCCGAGAGGGAGGCGGTGTATGAGGTCCAGCGCACGCTCGACCGTGATCTCGAGCACGTGGACCCGGACGAATGGCGTTGATCCTCGACACGAATGCGCTCTCGGCGATACTCGTCGGCGAGACGGAAATCCGGTCCGTGGTCGAGAGACGAGGCCCCCTTCTGGTGCCCGTCATAGTCCTCGGGGAATATGAGTACGGTATTCGTGGTTCCAATCGGGCCGCGCTCGTCCGGCAGGCGCTCGATGCGCTCGTCAGCCGTGTGGATGTCCTGCCGGTCGACCGTCGGACTGCTACTGAGTACGCGGAGATTCGCTTTGCACTCCGCGAGAATGGAACACCGATTCCGGAAAACGACGTCTGGATCGCCGCGGTGGCCCGCCGTCATGCCGTTCCGATTCTCACGCGCGACGCGCACTTCGACGCCGTCCCCGGCATCGAGCGAGTCATGTGGTAGGGAGGGGTGGTGCTCAGGCGTTTGAACCGCGGGCGCGGACCTGTAAACTATTCGTCAAAATGCATATCAGTCCGACGAACGATTTGACGAAATGTCATTATTGATGGTGCATGGGATACGCTGGCGAACACCTCCGGCAGGCCCTTCGTTGCCCTCTTCGGGCCTCGGGGAGCAGGCAAAACCGTGCTTCTGCGTCAGCTGCGCGCCCACTTGGCCAACACGTTGTACGTGTCTGCGGACACGCTTGAAGGCACCGTTGAACTATTCGACCTGACATCCCGGCTGCATCGTGACTACGGAATCGAGAACCTGTGCATCGACGAGATCCATTTCATCCCGAACTACGCCGAGCAGCTCAAGCGCATCTTCGATTTTCTGCCGGTTCGCGTATGGTTCACCAGTTCAGTTGCGCTTTCGCTCACCGCGACCGGCTGGGACCTCTCGCGGCGCGTCGTGAGGATCACCCTCCTTCCATTCACGTATCGTGA
>JAWLDL010000320.1:0-3469 GCA_041686675.1 Spirochaetia bacterium
ACGCTACAGAAGACGCAGGCGACGGCCATGAAATCGCTGGCCAAGCTCGCTGAGTTCCGCGACAAGGAAACGGGAAATCATCTGCAGCGCATCTGCACCTACATGAAGCTGATCGCGAACGAGCTCCACACGCGCCAGCCATACAGCTTCAATGTCGCACCCACCTACGCCGAGGACATCTATATATCCGGAATGCTCCACGACATCGGAAAGGTCGCGATACCCGACACAATTCTCCTCAAGCCCGGAACGCTCGACAGCCGCGAGTGGGACATGATGAAAAAGCACTCCCAGTTCGGCTGGAGCATTCTCCACGAGGCCGACCAGGAGCTCGGCGAGCAGTCCTTCCTCACCCTCGCCTCGCGCATCGCCCTATACCACCACGAGCGTTATGACGGCACCGGATATCCCCACGGTCTCTCGGGAGAGGACATCCCCTTGAGCGCGCGTGTCGCGGCGGTCGCCGACGTCTACGACGCGCTTACCTCGGATCGGCCGTACAAGTCGGCGTGGTCGCATCGCTCTGCCATCCGGGAAATCGAATCGGAGAGCGGGCATCACTTCGATCCCGTCATCGTCGACATCATGCTCGACATCCAGGACCGCTTCCTCGCCGTTCAGACCGAGTCGGCCGACCTCCCCGAACTGCACAACTGACGCCGCGGCCCACGCGCCGATGCACGGGCCTGGCTGCCGGCGGCCCGCCGCGGCCCGGGCTGCTCGCCCCCTACCCCAAGAGCTTCAGCATCCAGTCGATCCGCCTTCGCACGGCCTTCGTGTATGGCGGATAGACGAGGCGACTGGTGGTGAATCCGCGCCGCTGGGAGAGCACGGGCTTGAGGTTCGAAAACTCGAGAAACCCGCTCTTCCCGTGCGCCTTGCCCGTGCCGCTGTTTCCAACACCTCCGAAGGGCAGCTCGGGGTTGAGGTAATGCAGAAGCCCGTCGTTCAGACACACGCCGCCGGCGCTCGTGTCGGTGCATGCCTCCCGGGTCGCGCGGCGGTCTGCGGCAAACATGTACAGCGCGAGCGGGCGTGGGCGCGCTCGCACGAACGCGAACGCCTCCCTCCGGCCGGAGACCGGAATGACCGGAAGCACGGGGCCGAAGATCTCCTCGCGCATGACCGACATCTCGCTCCCCGCCCCGCGCAGGATCACCGGCGGAACGAAGTGGTCGCCCGCCCCGGCGGCGTTATCCTCCGCCCCGGCGGCGTTATCCTCCGCGCGGACGCGGTCGAGGGGCGCCACTGCGGTGGCCCCGGCGGTGACGGCCTCGTCGATGAGCGCGCGGAGACGATCCGCGTGACGTCGTGTCACGATGCGTGCGTAGGCCCCGGGGTGACGCTCCGGCGTGGCATCGGGATAGAGCCGCTCGAGGGCGGCGCTCGCCTCGTGCACGAAGCGTTCCTCGAGACCCTCCGGAACCAGGACGTAGTCCGGTGCAATACAGGTCTGTCCGGCGTTTACGTACTTCGCCCACACGATGCGTTCGGCCGCAGTGGCAAGGTTGGCCGAGCGGTCCACGACGGCCGGGGTCTTTCCGCCGAGCTCGAGCGTCACCGAGCTGAGGTTCCGGGCTGCCGCCTCCATAACCTTGCGGCCCACCCGGTCGCTTCCGGTGAAAAAGATGTGGTCGAAGGGCTCGGTAAGTAGCGCTTTCGCCGCCTCGGCGTCGCCCTCGAGGACCGCGACTTCCTCGGGTGAGAACAGCTCGGCCACCATGGAGGCAACGAGGCTCGAGGTCGCCGGTGAGAGCTCCGAGGGCTTTATGACGCAGCGGTTTCCCGCGGCGAGGGCGGAGATGAGGGGAATGAGGGCGAGGTTGAAGGGGAAGTTCCACGGCGAGATGATGAGCACGACGCCCTTCGGCTCGACGGTCACCCGGCTTCGGCTTCCGAACAGCGCAAGCGGCGTGCCGGCGTGGCGCGGCTTCATCCATCGCCTCAACCGCCTCAGGGCGTACTTCGCCTCCATGAGCACGACGAGGATCTCGGTGAGGTCGGTCTCGGCCTCCGGCTTTCCCAGGTCCGCTGCCAGGGCCGCACGGATGTCGTTTTGGTGGGCGCGCACCCAGTCACGAATGCGACGAATCGCGCGCAACCGGTATTCCGCGTGGGGGTGGGGGTCTTCGAGCCAGGCGTTTCGCTGTCGTGAATACAGTTCATTGGCAGTCATGGTCCGTCGAATATCGCGGCAAATCGGGCGTCGGGCAAGTGCATCGTCCGTGCAATGCGAGCTTGACAAAGGGGGACGGAGGTCCAATACTTCGTGGCGAGGTCGATGCGTCATGAAACACCCGGCTGTCGCCCGTCTCCCGCTAACACTGCTTATCCCGCTCCTCGCCTTCGGGTTGATCGTCTCCTGTGCAACTGCGCCGGAGAATGACCGCGGCGAGTCCGCCGCCGCGGCTGCCGCGCGGGCAGAGGCTGCGGCGGCCGACGCCCTCGACGGGGAGAGCTCCGCCGCGGCGCGGCTCCCGGAGGTCCCGGACGGGGAGGACGTTCCGCCCTGGATCGAGACGTATCCCTCCGACGAGGCCTACTACATCGGCATCGGCGGTTTCGCCGAAAGCGACGACCGTGCGGAACTTCTCGAGCGTGGGCGCCTTGCCGCCCTGCGGGCACTCGCCGGGGAAATCTCCACCGAAATCCGCAGCGAGCTTCGCGCGGTCACGCGTGAGGACTCGAGCGGGCGCAGCTCGGACTCGAGCACGACGATCATGAACGCCATGGTCGAGGAAGAGCTGCAGGGCGTGGAGGTCGTCGACAGCTACTATTCGGAGAGCATCGGCCAGTGGTTCTATCTCCGCCTCTCCAGGGAGCAGTTCCGCCGGTACCAGCAGGAAGAAATCGCGAGGCTCGAGCAGAGGCTCGGCTCGCTCGTCGACCCGGTTGTGGGCTCTTCCGATGTCACCGCGGCCCAGGAGCTTTCCACCCTCTTTCGTGCCCTCGGCATCGCCGCCGATTCGCCCTACGGCGGGGAGGCACGCATCACCGTCGGCGGGGTCGAAGGCCACGCCGTCGACGCGCTCGTCACCCGGATCCAGACGGTCCTTGACGGGCTGATTCTCAGGCCACGCGCGGCACGGGTCTCCGCGCTGGCCGGTGCGCCGGTCTCCTTCGCGGTGGACGCACAGTCACCCGGTCGCCGGGCCGGAGCCGGGCGGGTTCCGGTCTCCATCACGAGGGACGGAGGTGATCCGATCATCCTGTCCGCCGATGCGTCGGGAACCACAACGGCAAGTCTGCCGACGCAGGGCCTCTCTCCCGGCATCTATCCGGTGAGTGCCGCTGTCGATCTCGGGAGCCTCAGTACGCCGGAGCGGGCACGAAGCCTCGATGTGGCGGTGCCGGAGGCCTCGGCCTCCCTCGAAATCCGGGCGCTTTCGGTGTTCATGCCGGTGCGTACCGGGGACGGAGGACGGCTTGCCGGCATGGAAGGCTATCTGCGCGAGCTCGTCTCCGGCGA
>JAWLDL010000321.1:0-3454 GCA_041686675.1 Spirochaetia bacterium
CCGCCGGCGGTCATCACCGAACCTGAGCCCGGTTTTGACGATTGTCGACCGAAATGCATATGTTTGCGGGCGGAGTGCGCCAATGAAACCTTATAAAATTACTATACTTTTTGCCGGTCTCGTCCTGCTGCTCGGCCTTGCCGGATGCAGCTCGTCGGTTGATGGTCCCGAGCTCAGCTTCCTCGACTCGGCCGCAGACGGATTCGAGGACATCCTATACCTCGGACTCGACGGAAACGTCTACACGGTAAGCCCGTCCGGGGACTCGACGGTTCCCGTAACCCAAGAAGCGCCCGACGAGGAGGCGCTCACGCCGAACTTCAGCCTCGCCACCTGGGCACCCGACGGGCGAAAGATTGCGTTCATGGGGTTTGCCGCGGAGGAGGTGGAACCGGGTAATACCGAGCTGCGGAGCACTCTCTACGTTGCCGATGCGGACGAGAAGGGGATCTCAACGAGCTTCTCGAGCATCGACACCTCGCCGTTCTATCTCTACTGGGCACCTGACAGCAGGCGGGTGAGCTTTGCCAGCACCTACCAGGATGAGGACCTCGGCCTGTCATTGCAGGTCGTGGGGGCCGACGGCAGCGACCACAGCAATCTCGTCAGCGGTCGGCCCATGTACTGGGCCTGGGCGCCGGACGCATCGAGCATCGTGACGCACTCCGGAGCCGGCGTCCGCAGCAGCATCCGCATGGTCGACATGGAGCGCACCCGCCGCGGCGCCGATACGCTTTCCGCGCAACCCTCGTCCTTCAAGGCACCCGCCTATTCGCCTGACGGCTCGTTGATTGCAGCGGTAGTGGAAGGAGCTTCCGGTGGGAAGCAACTCGCCACCATTCCCGCGGCCGGCGCGCCGGTGCAGCCCGTAGCCGACCTGAGCGGATTCGCCGCCTTCGGCTGGTCGTCCTCCGGGAATCACATAGCCTACATCGACGGCTATAACGCGCGGGCGGGTGGTGTGCGGGGGCAGCTGCATGTCATCAGCCCGGAGCCGATTCCCTCGACGGTGTCCGCACACGGAGGGGGATCGACGAGGGTTCCCGCCGGTGACGGGTCCATTGCCTTCTTCTGGTCGCCGGACGGATCGAAGCTGGCCTTCTTCCGGCCGGTAGCCTCGACCGGCGGCCCGCAGCAGATCGTCATGACGCTCTATGTGTACGATCTCGAGGCGCGGGAAGTGAGGAGCTACGGCACCTTCCCCGCATCGAGCACCTTTGCCTACCAGGTGCTGCCGCATTTTGATCAGTATCAGCGCTCGGCTACCATCTGGTCACCGGACAGCTCGCAGATCGTGTTGAGCGCCATGGCGGATGAGCGGAGTCCCGCGGTCTACGTGGTTGATCTCGACGGCGGTGAGCCGAGGCAGGTGGCCGAGGGGCATCTGGCATTCTGGCGTCCCGGCGAAGAGAGCCGGGCGAGGGTCGGCTACTCCTCAACCACGATGGAGCCGGGCTTCACTCCGAGATACTGAAGCATGTCGCGAATATCGCGAACCATGTCCTCGGGGCCGCACACGTAGAAATACCGTGAGGTATCCGGGGCATGCTGCCGCAGATACTGGAGGTCGATGAGCCCCGAGTTGTATTTCCGGTTCGGCTCATGGCTGAGGTTGTAGACCACGTTGCTGCCGAGCATCTTCTCGAGCTCGGCGCGGAGGATGATGTCGCTCTCTGTGCGAACCGAGTACAGGAGAGTATTCTCTCCGATGCTTCCATCGCGCGAAAGTTGCCGGAAAATGGCGATGAAGGGCGTGATCCCGGCGCCGCCGGCTATGAAGTAACCCTCGCCGCGGTAGCGGATGGTGCCGAAGGGCTCAGTCAGTAACAACTTCGCATCGGGTCTCAGCTCCGCGATCTGCCGGGTTACGCCCTCGTGTGCGGGATAGATCTTGACGATGAACTCGAGCTCATCGTCCTCCTCCAGCGAGGTGAAGCTGAAGGGGCGGCACTCCTCGCGCCACTCGGGGCGATCGATGGCGATTTCGGCCGCGGCGCCCGCCTCATAGCGGTAGTCGGGCGGCTTCTCCAGCACGAGGCGCCGTGTGTCGTGGGTAACGGCTTCCAGCTTCAGCAATCGAACGGAATGTTCCATGCCCATTACCATTATATCGACATCCATCCCATAAATGCGAATGGTCATGCTTGCCCGCAGGCGGTCTTTGACGATACACTTTGCTCGATTTCTAATGAACGGGAGCATGCCGTGCGAATACGCGGAGTCATTGCGCTGTTGATCCTTCTGTCTCTGGTACTACCGGTCGGCGCTCAGAACGTCGAGGAGCCGACTCCGCGGGCGGGGGATCGGGACGTGGGAGTGGTCCCTCTGCCGGTCTTCGGATACTCACAGGACACGGGCGCACTGTTCGGCGGCGCCGCATTCATCTTCTGGCAGCCGCTTACCAATGTCACCTCGACGACCAACAACACGCTCTCCGTGGTGGGATTCTACGGCACGCGCAGTGTCGTCGGCTTTCCCATGAATCTGACCCTGAATCTCGCGGACGGATTGTACCGGCCCGAGCTCGGCTTCTTCATCGGCCGTGCGCCGTCGGACTTCTACGGCATCGGACCGGACTCCGACCTCGATGATGAGGAAGTCTACACGGCCTTCACGATGGATGCGGAGGCGGCCTTCCTGTTCCGTCTCCGGCAGGGGCTGTACGCAGGCCCTGTCGTGAATTGGATCTACCAGGACGTCGTGGAGACCGAAAGTGACGGCATTCTCGAGACCCGGGATATCACCGGAGATGACCGCATTCGCAGTGCCGGAGCGGGCGCGCGCATCGACTGGGATACGCGCGAGCCGCAGCTCTATCCGTTCTCAGGGCACCTCCTGAGCGTCTCCACCGTCGGCCATCCCGGCGGTATCGCCTCACACGACGGCTATACCGTCGCTTCACTCGACTACCGCCAGTTCTTCAATCCCTGGGGTCGGCACGTTGTCGCGCTGCAGGGCAGGACCGACCTGGCGTTCGGCGACACTCCGCTGCATTACCTTCCCTACCTCGGTGGCTCGAGCGCAATGCGGGGGTATCAGGAGGGCCGCTATCGCGACGACGTCGCCGTTCAGGGACAGCTCGAATATCGCTTTCCCATCGTGTGGCGATTCGGTGGCGTCGCTTTCGGGGCCGCCGGGCAGGTGGCCCCCTCGATCGGTGAGCTCGAGGCCTCGGACCTGCCGCTCGCAGGAGGGCTCGGTCTGAGGTTTGCCGTCAACACCGAGGAAAACATCAATATCCGGATCGACTTCGCCTTCACGCGTGAGGGAACCGGCTTCTACGTCAATTTGCGCGAAGCATTCTGATTGCGCGAAGCATTCTGACGCACCGCGCGCTTGAGGGTTGCGACCACGTGATCAACGTAGGCCGCAAAGTCATCGACTTCCGACTTTTCTACCCGGAAACCGATTGCGCACTCGTGCCCGCCGCCGTTCTCGATTTCGAGCTCGGGGA
>JAWLDL010000322.1:0-3449 GCA_041686675.1 Spirochaetia bacterium
GTACCACTCAGTGCAATGTAGGCGGGGCGCATGCGCGGTTCGGCCACCTCCAGCACGTAGTTGATGAAGCCTACCCCGCTGCCGCTGATCGCAGCGCCAATCAAGACGAAAACCCCCAACAGCAACCACCAGGTTTCGTGAGATGCAATCAGCGCCAGAAGAGGGATGGCAATTGTTGTCGCCGCTGTCAGGCGGATGACGCTTCGGTTGCCGTAGGTGTCACTCAGCCATCCCCAGAGGAGGTTCGATATGATTGCGCCGCTCATCTGCGCCGTCACGAGAACTCCGACCTCCTCTGTGGGCATTTCCAGCCGATCTCTGCCGTACAGGACATAGAACGGCGCAGCGAACATGAAGAATCTCGTGCATAGCTGGGTGATCATGAGCCAGGTCAACCCGCGATCACGGTGCAGCTGCGATAGAGTGGCACTCAGGAAATTCACGAAGGTCTCCTTTCGTGCCTCGCGCTCCCCTTCCGGCTCCCGAACGGAGGATAGCGCGACATAGGACAGTACAAGCAGCAAGAAGGAGAAGAGAAACAACAGCGCGTAGTTCCTCGGAAACGAAATGGGAGCGCCCAGTACCAGCTTGACTATGTAGCCTGACGCCATCGCCAGCAGTCCACCCCAAAGCTGCCGATGTCCCCAGAACCGGCCCCGCAAACGAACAGGGAGCGTTTTGCCCCATAGCTCAGCGAACGGAACGTTCGCAACGCCCCCTGCAACGGAGAAGATCAGCAAGAGTACGAACACAGCAACAAGAAGCACAGTAGCAGTGCAATCGGCACAGAGCCACGTAAACAGGCCAAGCAATCCCCATGCCGCTGCTCGAGTCCAAATCGCGCCTACGAGAACCGGTTTGCTGGTTGGACGTCCTTTTAACCGATGTGCAACGAGCAATTGCGGGAACACGCCGCCGGCTGTTACTACCGCGGAGAAAAGGCCGATCAGCGCCAACGAACCGGTGTAGTTCTTGAGGAAGACCGGTAGGATGGTCGTTGGCGAGGAAAAGGCAAGCCCCGCCTGAAAAAGAATCCCGTGGGCGAGCCCCATACCGAAATTGAATCGTACCTGCGTGGAAGAGAACGCGTTGGACGGCGGCGAACTCTCCTGGACTGATGACTGCCGATTTTCGATCAAGCGGTCTCGGGTTCTCATCATGGCAGTGCATTACGCACAGTAAGCCGGCATCAGATCCGAGAGATCAGCGGGATCATCCGCTTGCGGCTTTGGTCGGCAACCTCTTTCATTGCTTTCAGTTGTTCCGGCGCGAGCGGAATCTCGACTTCCTCGGGAAGAAACGGCGTATCCTTCATACGCAGTATCTCCATGTATAGGCGCGACGGCTCGTCGAGCAACCGTGAGCGCATCAGGTTGTCTGCGGCGGCCTCCAGTTCGGCAATCATGTCGTGTTTCGCAGTAGTGCTGGCCGCAAAGAGATGTGTTCTGCGCTTGTCCGTGCCAAGCGTCTTCTTCATCCGAGCGAGGATCGTCTTTGCGTATGAAGGCGAAAACAGAAGCAGATTCAGAGCCGACCCGGAAACGAGGATTCCCGGCCCATCGTCGGGAACCATTGAGCACGCCTGGTCAATGGCCATGTCCCAGATGTCCGGAATGACAAGATTCGCTCTGAGATGATAGTCGGCAGCGGTAACCAGCCCCTTCATCGACGCATCCAAATCGATGAAGGCGGACCGCCCGGCGTACTCTGTAAGGTCCAGATGAGCCAGCTGCTTCAATCCGCTTATGATGAACTCATGACTTGGATACTGCAGCGACATAAGCACGACACTACCACCGTGTCGCAACCACGCGGCTACGATCATATCTTCGATCAACGGTTTGCCCGACCCGCCGGGGCCGGTGATAAGAGTCGACGTGTGCGTAGGAAACCCCTGCGGCAACAATCTGTCGAGCCATGGCTGCTCGAGATGAACCCTTTCCACGTGACGTCACCTCACTTCACCGTCGTCAACTACGACCGGCTTCGACACATGCGTCACAGAGAAGACCCTTGAAGGTGCCGTCCGACCGGACTGCCACCCACGGTCTGTCTCTTCGCGACTCTCCACAACCCGCGCAAGCGGCCGTATTCTCGGTTGGAACGACACGATCCAGCCGAACGTAGCCATCCACAGAGACGGGCTTGAGCTCCTTGTGATACCGATCGAGCGCTTCGATCAACGCCTGCGTCTGGTTCCCCCCGTGATTCGTGTCAGCGAGCTCCTTCAGTTTCAGGAGATCCTCTTCGGGAAATCGGAATGATCTCAAAATCGACATCTACGCTCCTCGTAACGTACGCGCTGTCGGGTTTCCGGCGCGCTTGGCTATGTTTGACTATAGTATATACATGACGATATACTTTTGTAAATCGCCGGAGCGAGTCTTCGGAGAACCGAAAGTTCCGACAGGCGGATCGAACCCGGCTCGATGGAGGCAGCTGATGAACACGGCGCTATTTGGAGTCGTGTTGCTGGCCGGAGTGCTGGCATGTATTGTGACGACAATCGGCATCTGGATCATCGGCAGGCATCGCGAATGGGCAAACCGGAACGCGGTCTATTTCATGAGCTTCGCTGCCGGAGTCCTGATATCGGTCTCTTTCGTCCACATCGTTCCGACATCCATCACGATGAACGCCAGCGCACCAATCTACATGCTCGTCGGCTATCTCGGTCTGTATCTATCCAACCGATTCCTCAACATCTTTGTCTGCGACGAACGTGAGTGTCGCAATCGAAACATGGGGATCATACCGATGTTGGGGATAGGTTTTCACTCGTTCCTGGACGGCGTGATCTATTCTGTGACATTCGAAGTCAGCATATTGACAGGAATCGTCGCGGCGGTGGGCATGGTATTGCACGAGTTTCCCGAAGGTATCGTGACGTTTGTGCTCCTTGACAGAAGCGGCTTCAGCAAACGAAGGTCCGCGACGTACGCGTTCATTGCGGCCGGATTGACGACTCCTCTCGGGATCGTCGTCAGCTATCCGTTCATGCACATGATTGGGCAACCGACACTGGGCGCGTTGCTTGCGCTCTCTGCCGGTGCGCTGATCTACGTTGGCGCGTCTCACCTTCTGCCTGCCGTGGAGCAGGAGACCAGACGCTACACTCTGATCTCCCTTGCGACCGGAATCCTCGTCGCCGTCGGAATTGTGTTGTCGAAGTGATCCATCCGCCGCGAGTCACTCGTCTTCCTTCGTGCGCTGCGGACAGGTGTGCCGAGCGGTTCACCGTCGCGCCCGGTTGTGACAGCCTACGAACCGTGGCGCGTGCGCTTCTCCGAACGATACCCCTCCGCTTTTGTGACCGACTCGCTCGACGAGGTTCTTGCCCGACCGGAGATCGGGCTCGTGAGTATAGCTACGCGAAGCGCGGATCACTACGCGCACGCGAGGAGGGCGCTCGAAGCCGGAAAGCCTGTATTCCTCGAGAAGCCCATGTG
>JAWLDL010000323.1:0-3445 GCA_041686675.1 Spirochaetia bacterium
CCGCAATACCGAGTAGCCGTTTCATGGGCTGCTCCTCGTTGCGGTCTTCGCCGGCATTGCCGCCGGCGCACTGGCAGCCGACGTCGAAATCGTCGTCGTCGCCTCGCGCATACCCGAAGAATCACGCATGACCCCGGCGGTCGTGCGCGTCATTTCAGAGGAAGATATCGAGCGATCGGATACGGTGCTCGATGCTCTCTCTCGCATTCCGTCCGTCCGGGTCGTCAGTAGCTCGCCCGGGGATGCCTATGTCTCCATGGGCGGTTTCGGCGAGAACGGCTTCATGCGGACCCTGGTGCTCAGAGACGGAGTTCCGCTGAACAACCCCGACCTCGACTCCATCAGCTGGCGCTCCATTCCCCTCGGCAGCGTCGAGCGTATCGAGATCCTCCAGGGCCCGGCCTCCGCGCAGTACGGCGACCAGGCCGTCGCCGGCGTCATCAACATTATCACCGCGGATCCCGAGCCCGGCGTGTCGGTCGAAGCCTCAGCCTCGGTCGATTCCAATCTCTCGAACGAGCAGGCGCTGTCGCTGTCCTACGGGTGGGCGGCCGGCGCGGAAGGCGACTCCGAGCGCGGCGCCCGCGACGCGGCCGCCGGCCTGAGAGCCGAGGTCAGCCGCAGCGGCCATACCCCCGAGCGCGAGCGATCGGACCATGATATGTGGTCCGCCGCCCTGACCGGGCTCATGGAAGCGGGCTGGTTCTCGGGTCGCCTGCGCGGCTACTACACGCCCTCGTCGTATCAGATGCCGGGCTCGCTGACCGAAGACGAGTTCGAGGATGATCCGGACCAGGCGAGCAACGACGACGACTTCACCGAGCAGGTGGAGTACGGCGTGGCGCTCACGCCGGAGGCGAGCCTCGGGCGACTCGAGATCTCCGCTCCGGTGAGCGTCGGCGTTGCCGAGACGTCTTCGGAGACGCCGTCGTTTTTCTCGTTTTTCGATTCGACGCTCACATCGCTCGATGCAGCGATAGTCGCATCCTACCTGACCTTCATCGGCAGCGAGGTTGCGCTGACGCCGACCCTCGGCCTCGACTACAGACGATCCCGGCTGGGTATCGAGCGCTTCGCGACCGAGGATCGGGACGCGACGACCTTCGAGGCCGGGCTCACGCGGAACGTCTACGCGCCCTGGATACGGGTAAAGGCCTCCGTGCAGGATCGCATCATTTTCGAGGCCGGCGGCCGGTATGAGTACGCCGCCCTCGAGGGCGAGTCAGAGGACAGGGCGATCGATGGAGACGATGTCCACATGCCGATCGTTGCCGACGCCGGGCTTTCCTATCTTCCCGCGGAGACGGTCAAGCTGTCGCTTCGCTACGGGCGTACCTTCCGGTACCCCGCCCTCGATGAGCAGGTGGTGTATTCCGGCTACGGCTCTGATACCTTCTACGACGATCTGGACCCCGAGCGCGGTCACAGCCTCGTACTCGGCGCATCCTACGACGATGGCACCCTTGCCGCCTCGGCGGCACCCTTCGTGACCTGGATGGCGGACGAGATTGTCTACGACTCTGCGGAGTTCCGGAATCTCAATACCGGCGAGACCATCCGTTACGGGGCCACGCTCGACGCCTCCTATCGCTATACGTTTCTGACCGTGGGCGCAGGGTATGAGTATGTCCGCGCGGAGCTTGCCGCCGGTGAGCACGAAGGGAACGTCGTCCCCCTCGTCCCGGCTCACAGCGTGACGGGCGAGACTCGAGCCTGCTTGCCCATGGGCTTCGCCATCGCTACCGACCTCCGCTACACCTCGTCTTTCTACGAGGGCGGCGACGAGGCAAACGATCTGGACGTGATTTCCGGCCGCACGGGGTGGAACGCACGCCTCGAGTGGTCAGGCGATTTCGGGCTCTCGACCTACCTCGCCGCACGGAACATCCTGGACGATCGCACCCCGACGCGCGTCTATTACGGCGGCTGGTACCCCATGCCCGGCCGCACCTACGAGATCGGTGCGCGGTGGGAATACTGATCGGATGCTGATTCGGGCTGATTGATGTGAAGCGAGACCTGCCGGCGGCAATCATCATCTCTCTTGCGCTGCATGCCGTTCTCCTCGGCGCGCTCCACCTGGCGGTTCTGCCGACGGGGCGTGATGCGGCCTTCGCGAATGCAGGGGAGGGCGCCACCGCGGGCGGCGGGGCGGCTCCGATTCGGGTGGTGATGGCCGACCGTCGACCCCCGGGCAGCGCGGCTCGCCCGGGGGGTGGGGGTCGTGCGGACGGTACGGACGACCCGGGCCGTGCGGAAGGTGGCGGAGGGGCTGGGACTGCCGGCGACGCGGACCGTGCAGTCGCGAAGCGCCTCCCGCGTGCGCCGGAGGCCGCAGCCATGGACGTGCCGCGTGGCGCCCGGGTGACCGGCGAGGCACCCGCGGCTAACGCCGACGCTTCAACCGAACCGTCGGCCGGTCGGGAACCTTCAGGTGACCCGGGTGCCGGAGACGAGATGTCCGGCGATGAGGTCTCCGGCGTGGCGCCGGCACAAGGCCTCCCGGCGGGCAAAGGTGCGGCGGCCGAAACCCCATCTCCTGCCGAAACCCGAGTCCCCCGTCCACCCAGCCTCGCCGGGGCGATCGATCCGGAATACCCCTTCCGGGCCCGCCGCCTGGGCCATGAGGGCACCGTTGCCTTCACGGTGCTCGTCGGGGCCGGTGGTGCGGTCCTCGACATCACGCTCGAAGAGAGCTCGGGCCATGCCGAGCTCGATGAAGCCGCGCTCGCCGCGGTCAACCACGCCTCCTATGTTCCCGGCTCATCGGACTCCCCGATGTCACTTCGCGTGCGGGTGGTTTTCCGACTGGAGTCCGGGAATCGCGGGTCTTGAAACTCCAAAATCGTCAACCAATCGTTCCTCTTATATAGATCGAGGCCGCTAAGCCCTTAATCGATAAAAACTTATTCGTTGACAGGGCGAAAAAGTCAGCTTAGAGTAATTGATCGAAGGACGAGCAGATGCTCAACAACAGTTGGAATAGAGAGCGAAAATTGGACGAGGCCGAGGAAGATATCATCACACGCGTCGCCTGGTTGTATTACCAGGAAAAGATGACGCAACAGCAGATTGCTGAATGGCTCACGCTTTCCCGGCCCAAGGTGCAGCGATTGCTCGAGCGCGCGAAGGATCTCGATGTCGTTCGATTTCAGATTAAGCACCCGTATTATAACGTTCTGGCGGCGGAGCAGTTGCTCATAAAGCGCTTTGGACTGCGGGATGCAGTGGTCGTTCCGGTCGTCAGCACCGAGCAGGAGAACCTGCGGCGGTCCTTTGCCAACGCCTGCGGAACCTATCTGGAGCGGCTGCTTCGATCCCGAGACGGGGCAGTGATCGGATTCGGCTGGGGGAACACAACATCCTATCTGGCCGACTACTTCGATCCTCCAGGACCGAGCGAGAACGTGGAGGTTGTCTCTCTCATCGGAAATCTCATGGTCAA
>JAWLDL010000324.1:0-3435 GCA_041686675.1 Spirochaetia bacterium
ATGCTAGGTGAGCTCAAGGAGCATGTGAATATGGGCCAGTCGCCGAACCCGGATCTGATTCGGGCGGTGTATGACTCCCTGACCCGGAACACCGAGGAGCAGCGCCGGGAGTTCAAGAACACGAGCATCAATATCACCGCCACAGGCGCGCAGGTGTTTCCGCGTAGCTACGCGCAGGCGGTCTACATCAGCGCGATGACGGATTACGACATGGTCTTCGGCATCGGTCCGGCCGGGACCGGCAAGACATACCTTGCGGTGGCACACGCCCTGCGCGAGGTGCTATCGCGCCGCAAGCGCAAGCTGATCCTGACCCGTCCGGTGGTCGAGGCGGGTGAACGGCTGGGTTTCCTTCCCGGCGATCTGGCGCAGAAGATAAATCCCTACCTGAAGCCGCTCTACGACGCGATGGAAAGCCTTGCTCCGGGGGAAACCATCCAGAAGCTCGAGGACGATCGGGTCATAGAGATCGCACCGCTCGCGTACATGCGGGGCCGGAGCCTCAACGACTGCTACATCATCCTCGACGAGGCGCAGAACACCACCCAGGAGCAGATGAAGATGTTCCTCACGCGCATCGGTGAGGGCTCCAGGGCGGTGATCACCGGGGACATCACACAGGTTGATCTGCCCGACCGCCGAAAGTCGGGGCTCCTTCATGCCATGAAGATTCTCGGCACGATCCCCGAGATTCACTTCAGCTATTTCACATCACGCGACGTGGTGCGAAATGCCCTCGTGAAGAAGATTATCGAGGCATACGAGGCGGAGGCCCACTGACGCCCGTGTGTTCACCGATGATGCCATGAGCACAAATACACCGGAAAACAGCGTCGACATCTCATCCGAATCGGTGGAGCCTCCATCGTGGCTCCCGGCCGTCGAGGGCTTCGTTGAGCGAGTACTCGATCGGCTGGGAATCTCGGGATGGGAGGTGTCGATTCTGTTCTGTGACGACACCTTCATACACAACCTCAACGCAGAATATCGCGGCATCGATGCGCCGACCGACGTCCTGAGTTTCTCTCAAACCGAGGGGCCGGGTGTGGAGCATCCGCTGCCGTCTCGCGCAGGAGACGACGTGGCGCCGGTCGCGGCCGGTGACATCGTCATATCCCTTGACACATTGCACCGGCAGGCGGCGGAATACGAAGTACCGCTGGAGGAGGAACTGAAACGGCTACTGATACACGGCATCCTGCATCTGGCAGGACACGATCACGGCGAGAAGCACGACGACGGCGAAATGATGGGCATACAGGAGGGCCTTCTGAGTCAGTTAACGGAGGAACACCTATTTTGAAAAACCTCAAGTTCATACGCAAGCTCTTCAGCGGAGAAGAGAAGAACGAAGAGGGTGATCATCTGACACTGGAGAAGCAGGACATGATCCGCGGTGTGCTGCGTCTCTCGGAGAAGACCGTGAAGGAGGTCATGGTGCCGCGAATCGACACCGCCTTCATCGGTCTCGAATACTCCACGAAGGAGCTGATCGAGACCATCGACGGCCGCGGTTTCTCCCGCTTTCCGGTGTACAAGGATACCATCGATAACGTCGTCGGGATTCTCTATGCGAAGGACCTCATCAAGTACCTGACCTCTCGTGAGGACATCAACATCGAGCGGATCATCCGCAAGCCGTACTTCGTTCCCGAAAGCAAGCGTCTCGACTCCCTGCTGCGCGAAATGCGCCGAAAGCGTGTCCACATTGCAGTGGCCGTCGACGAGTACGGGGGTGTTTCCGGCGTGGTCTGCCTCGAGGACATCATCGAGGAGATCGTCGGTGACATACAGGACGAGTTCGACAACGAGCGCGAGGATATCCTCGAGATCGGGGAGAACGTGTACCTGTGCGATGCGCGGGTGGACATCGGGGATCTCAACGAGGAGCTCGAGCTCGACATACCCGACGAGGACTTCGATACCCTCGGCGGCTTCGTCTTCGATCTCTTCGGCAAGATTCCCGTGCGCTATGAGAAGGTCAGCTATCGCGGTATGGACTTCATCATCCAGGAAATGGACGGTCACAAGATAAAGACCGTGAAGATCGTCGCCGGCAACGGCACGCAGGAAGGAACGGGTGAGCGCGCGTACGCAACCTGACGGGTCCGGGGGGGGCGCGCTCGGGATCACGCCCGCACTTGTCCCGCATCCCGTCCGCGGGACCGCGAACCGCCGCCGGGTTCTCGTGGTGCTATTCGCGGCGCTCCTGTTCCTCGCCGTGCTTTCTCCGGTCGCGGGTCAGGAGAGTCCGGTCTCGCTCTACCGGCAGGCGCAACAGGCGCTTGCCCAGGACGAGCCGTTCCGCGCGGTGGAGCTTTTCACCGCGGCCCTCGAGCAGAATCCGTCCTATGCCGACGCTCTGCGCGGCATCGCCGAGGCCTACTACGAGCTCGGCGAGTACGACCAGGCGCTCGCGCATGCCGAAAGATACCTTCGAACCGCCTCCGACCTCTCCCGTGCGCGTAACCTTCTCGCGCGGGTTCACATCGGCCTCGGGAATCTCGACCGCGCGGAGGAGCTCTACACCAGTGTGCTCTCCGAGAGCCCAAACAACCTCGAGGCCACCATCGGTACCGCCGAGCTCGCCGTTGCCAGGGACGCAACTGACACCGCACTTGAGCGCTTCGAGGAGGCTCGCCGGCTCGCCCCCACGAACCGGAGGGTTCTGCTTTCCCTTGCCCTCGTGCACCGCTACGCCGGTCGCGCCGAGGCGGCCGAGCGCTATACCATGCTTGCTCTGCAGCATCACCCCGAGCATCCGCTCGTGCACCTGCTTGCCGCGGAGTACTTCCTCGAGCAGGGCCGCCTCGACCGTGCCGCTACCCAGGCCGAGATTACCCTCTCCCTGCGGCCCGAAAACGAGGATGCCCTCATGCTCAGGGCGCGGATCGCATTCCTGCGCTCCGATTACGAGAATGCAGCCTCGCACGCCGGTGAGGTCATCGGGGTGAACCGCGCCAATGAGGTGGCCTGGTACATTCGAGCGGTGTCACTGGAGCGGCTGGACCGTATCGACGAATCCATCGAGACGCTGGAGCTCGCCATACGAGCCGTCGATGACAGCGAGTTCCTGCGGCTCTTTGCCGAGCAGGTTCTGCGCGAGCACCGCGATTCCGGCGACGAGCTGCGCTCCTCCTACGCGAGCTACCACTTCGACCGTGCCGCCCGCTTCGAAGACGAGAATCTGCTCTCACGGGCGCTCGTGGCCTATCGCCGTGGCCTGCGGCTTGATCCGTATGCCCGCAGGGGCCGCATCGGCTTCGCCGAGGTTTTTCGCACGCGGGGCGCCCCGTCGAAGTACCTCCGTGAGCTCGAGGTGCTCGCAGCAGTCGGGGATGAAGACCGCTTTCTCTCAGACCGCATAGAGAGCTTCCGCAGCGCCCTCTCGGAGACGCCTGCACGGGAGTGGGGGGTCGATCAGTTCTCCCTCGA
>JAWLDL010000325.1:0-3423 GCA_041686675.1 Spirochaetia bacterium
ATATCCGCCGTCTCGTCGACCACAGCCGGCGGATTGCCCGGACCTGCGGCGATGACCTTCTTGGTCGTCTGCATCGCCGCGCGAACGACCCCGGGCCCGCCCGTTACCACGAGCATCGCGATGCCGTCGTGATGCATCATGTGATCGGCCGACTCGATTGTCGGCTCCTTGACCGTGGCAATCACGTTCTCAGGGCCGCCGGCCTCCACGATTGCCTCGTTCAGGAGTGAGATGGTGAGCCGCGAGCACCCCGCCGCAGCGGGATGCGCGTTGAAGACGACCGTGTTCCCGCCGGAAATCATCCCGATGCTGTTGGAGATGATGGTTTCCGTCGGGTTGGTGCTCGGCGTGATCGCACCGATGACACCGTAGGGAGCGCGCTCGGTGAGCGTCAGGCCGTCATCGTCCGTGAAGGAGATCGGCTCGAGATCCTCAACGCCCGGCGTCTTGTTGATGGCGAGGAGGTTCTTGATGACCTTGTCCTCGGCCCGTCCGAGACCCGTCTCCCGCGCTGCGAGCCCCGAGATCGACTCGACATGCTCGGCGGCAACACGACGCATTGCCGCTATCATCTCTCGGCGCGTCTCGAGCGACGTCTCCGAAAGCTGCGCAAAGGCCGCGCGGGCTGCTGCAACCGCCTGGTCCATGCTCAGGAACACGCCCCGCTCCAATGGGGTCGAGCGCGAGCCGGCCCCCGGCGTGGCGGTGCCGGGTTGCGGGCCGGCGCCACCGGTACCGCCGGCCGCCGGGGTGGCGGTTGCGGCGCCGGTGGCCCCGGCCGCGGTGCCGGCCGCGCCCCCGTCGTCGGTCATCGAGTCGAGAACGGCGCGGACGATCTGTTTGACCTCTCGCTCCTCTATCATCACCTACTCCCTGCTACCCTCGCGTCAGATGCGGGCCGAGGTCCACGTGGGGCCGCGGAATCACGATCTGCTTGCAGAGGGAACTCTTATCCTGAAGCAGCTGCGCCCCGGCCTCGAGGGAGGCCTCGACCTCCGAGAGCGGACCAACCAGCTTCACCGAAGACTTGCCGCCCATCTCATCGCCCCGGCGGATGTGCACGACCGTCACGCCGGCTGCCTTTACCGAGACATCTGCCGCCTCGATCGCACCAAGCGCCGAGAAGGACTCGAGAATGCCCACCGCGTCGAGCTCGTAGTCAACCTCGGCGCCGCCGAGTGCCGCCCACACGCTCTCGTGGAGCGTCGGGATGTAGAGCCAGTTCAGCACGCACTCGGGACGGATCTGCGCCCCGTCGGTGAGGCTCGCCTCCACCGACGCTTCATCACCGGTGAAGAGGACGACGTATTTGCCGGGGCATACGGTGCGCACATCGAGGAAGCGAATGGGAGCCTTTTTTGCCATGGTATCGAGCACCTGGGCACCGGCTGCAACGCTGTCGAGCTCGATGCCGCCGAGGACTCGCACACCCTCGTTGTGGTCAATCATTTGCGGTACGTCACCTGAGATGCCTCGTCCACCATGTCCACGATTCCCACCACGACGGCATCGACAGCCTTCTTGTCGCTCGCCTGCGTCTGCCGCGCGGAGCTCCCCTGCGAAATGAGCACGACCTCGTCGAATCCCGCCCCGACCGTGTCGACGGCGACGAGTTGCTTTTTTCCGCTACCGCGGCCGCTCGTATCACATGGATCGACGATGAGATAGGTCGGCCGGTCGACCCCGTCGACGCTTCGCGTTGCCACGACGGTGCCGGTCACACGAGCAAGTTGCACGGAGCCTCCTACGCGTATTTGCGGTACACCGTCTCGCCGTCCAGCTCGACGTCGTCCACGATGGCGGTAACCGTCGCATCGCTCGGGCGATCTTTGGTGACATCGGTCAGGCGCGAGCTACTGCCGGAGACGACCAGTACGATCTCCCCGATGCCCGCGCCGACCGCGTCCATTGCCACCAGATAATCACCCGTGCCCTTCATGTCGCCGTAGCCGACCTTCTCCACGAGAAGGAACGTGATCCCCTCGATGCGGGGCTCCTTGCTCGTGGATACAACCGTCCCGGCGACTCGACCGAGCGTCATTCGGTCACTCCTATTTCTTGGAGCCGGCCGACTGTCTGCCGAGAGGCAGTGCCTCGTCCACATTCCCGTGCGGGCGCGGGATGATGTGCACCGATACGACGTCGCCGACACGCTCCGCGGCACGACCGCCGGCATCGAGCGCGGCACGGACCGCCGCCACATCGCCGCGAATGATCGCGGTCACATATCCGCCGCCGGTCCGCTCGTACGAGACGAGCTCGACCTTTGCAGCCTTCACCATTGCGTCCGCGCCTTCCACCATTGCGGCGAATCCGCGGCACTCAATCATTCCCAGTGCGTTCTCAGACACCTCGGCCATGTAATCTACCCCTCGGTATTGAAATCTCGTGCGGCGCACATCAGCGGCGCCGCCGTGGTTCTATTCCTTCGAGCCCGTTGCGGAACGACCCTGCAGGTCGGCCAGGCGCGACTCGACGATATCCTTGCTTACGACTACTTCCGACTCTTCGCCGGCGATGTACACACGCCCGAAGCGCCCGTAGCCGATGACGTTGATGATGTTCACGTGCGACGCCTTCTCGGCCTCATTTGCCGCGTAGTACGCGTAGCCGGCGGGCTCGAGCTCGAGCACGTACAGCGTATCGCCGCGGAGCACCATGTTGCCGTAACGGGTCTTGTTGATGAGCTGTGCGTGGTGATCACTGAGGCTCTTGATGAGCTGACTCGTGAGCACCCGAGGCTTCATGCGATCCGCCTCGCTCGCCCCGATCTGGCTCAGGATGGCCTCCCCCGCCTCACGGGCGCTGCCCTGACTGTCGGAGTGGACCTCGAGCATGCCGAAGAGCCGCTCGACGATCTGTATGCCGGGCGTCACGTCGGTCGCCTTGAGGGCGACATCGGTCAGCCTGTTGATCTCGATGCCCGGGGAGATCTCCACCACGGTACACGCCTGATCGGCAACCGGGAAATATCCCTTGGAGATCGTCGAAATGAAGGACGCCATCTGCGGTTGCAGTGAGTCCAGGATAACGTAGGTTCTCAGTTCGATTTGGTTTGGCATATGCTCTCCGTTTACCCTTTACACAACGCCGTCAGTCAGATACGAGATTCATCAAGCACGGCAGCGCCAAGGTTAAGCAAGACGTCCTGTGCCAGTTTTCACATATCGTGTTATAATTGTTACAGACATTCCGGCCGGCGTCAAGAGAGAGTATAGTATAAGAGATGAGCGACACCAAATCGATTAGACTTAGTCAGCTTGTTGCGTTTTTAAAAGAGCAGAACGGTGCCAGCGTAAATGATCTAGCGAGTCATCTCGGTGTATCCCATATGACGGTACGGCGAGATCTAAGCATACTGGAAACCCAAGGCGTCGTGACGCTGTTTCACGGCTCAGTGATCTACAACCAGAGCGGACCCGA
>JAWLDL010000326.1:0-3420 GCA_041686675.1 Spirochaetia bacterium
GTCGACGTCCTCTATGTCGAGCTCGAGGGTCGCCCCGTCGCGCCGGCCCGACAACGGCCCGCCCAGCGGGTTCGATGCGATCCCGCCTCCCAGCCCTGTGTCGTCCTCGGTTACGTAGGCAAATGCCTCACCCGAGGGCGCATCACCCCGTCCACTGTAGGTGAAGAACCAGAACCCCTCGACCGTCTCCGGCGGGGGCCCCGCTCCCCGCGCCTCGCCGGCCCGCCCGCCGCAGCCTGAGAGAACGACGAGGGCACCGCTCACAGCCAGGGCCATGACGGCCCGCACGACCTGCTTTCGGTTACGTCTTCTCATACCCGCGGAACAACGTACTGCGCCAATGGGCGCGGGGCTACTGAATTCTCACGCAAATATCGGATCCATTCTTGACATATATGCAGTTCAAATGCATAGTATTGCACAATTATCATGGACTACAAGATTGACGACATCGACCTGGAAATCGTCCGGCATCTGTGGGACGGACGGACCCCCTACAGCGACATCGCCGAGAAGATGGGTCTGGCCACAAACACGGTTCGGAATCGCGTCAACCGCATGCGCGAGGAAGGTGCGCTGCAGATCATCGGGCTCCTTCACCCCGAGGCGGTGGAGGGTCATCAGGCCGCCTTCGTCGGGTTCAAGGTGTCTCCGCACTACGCGCAGGAGACCCTGCAGCAGATCCAGGGCCTCACCGGTGTGGTCGGCGCCTCGGCGGTGAGCGGGCGATTCGACTACATGGCCATCATCATGTTCAACGAGGAACATTCCTATAAACGATTTCTCGAAGAGGAGCTGCCCAGAGTGGACGGGCTCACCGGCACCGAGACGTTCTTTGCCGTGGCCGGTAACGCTTTCCAGCTCCGGTATGTACTGTAGGGGGAACTCACGTGAAACAATTGACTGAGAAGGATCTGGACTTCGTAGCCATCGGCGCGGCGATCCTCGGAGCCGGGGGCGGGGGCGACCCCCACATCGGCAAGCTCATGGCCAAACAGGCAATTCGCGAGCACGGCCCGGTGCGGCTGATTTCGGCGGACGAACTGGACGACGATGCGCTCGTCATCCCTTCGGCGATGATGGGAGCCCCGGCGGTAATGCTCGAGAAGCTTCCCAGCGGCGCCGAGCCGGAGTTCGCCTTCCGTTCGCTCGAGCAGTTCATGGGACGGAAGGCTGCGGCCGTGCTGCCCATCGAGGCAGGGGGCCTGAACTCCTGTATTCCGATCTACACGGCTGCCGTTCTCGGGCTTCCCCTCGTCGACGGCGACGGCATGGGGCGCGCCTTTCCCGAGTTGCCGATGGTCACCTTCAGCGTCGGCGGAGTGTCGGCCACTCCCATGGCGCTGGTCGACGAGAAGGGCAACAAGATCATCATCGAGACCGTCACCAACGACTGGTCGGAGGTCTTTGCCCGCAGCCTGACCGTTGCGATGGGACTCGCCTCGATGATCAGCATCTACCCGATGGACGGGGCGACGTGCAAGAAGTTCGTCGTGGACGGCACCATCTCCCTCGCGCTCCAAATCGGCCGGAAGATCGTCGAATCCAATCGCTCGGAGGCGAGCCCGGCCGACGGCATCATCGAAGTCACCCGCGGGCACAAGCTCTTCGAGGGCAAGATTGTCGACGTCGTGCGGGATCTCACTACGGGCTTCGTCCGCGGTACGGTCACGCTCGAAGGCATAGAGGCCGACCGCGGTCAGACCTTCCAGATCGATTTTCAGAACGAGAATCTCATCGCACGGCGGGAGGGAAAGCCGGTTGCCCTTACCCCCGACCTCATCACCGTCATCGACCGGGAAAGCGGCCTGCCCATCACGACCGAGAACCTGCGCTACGGCAGGCGTGGAATCGTGCTCGGCATGCCCTGCGACTCCTTCTGGCGGACCGATGCGGGACTCGCTCAGGTGGGCCCGCGCTATTTCAAGTATGACGTGGACTACGCTCCCATCGAGGAGCTCGTAAGGGAGAACGCACAATGAAGTACAGACTCGGCATCGACGTCGGAGGCACCAATACGGACGCGGTGATTCTCGACTCCCAGGACAACGTCATCGCCACCTGCAAGGAAACCACGACCGAGGACGTCTCCACCGGCATCCGAAAAGCGGTTGCCGCGGTCCTCGCCGGGTCGGGCGTCGACCCCGCCCACATTGCCGATGCGATGCTCGGCACGACCCACGCGACGAACGCCATCGTGCAGCGCCGGGGACTCTCGCGGGTCGGCGTGTTGCGCCTCTCGGCGCCCTCCGGCTACTCGATCCCGCCGTTCATCGACTGGCCTGACGACATTCGCGAGGCCCTCGGGGCGACCTATCGCATCGTCCGGGGCGGCTACGAGTACAACGGCGCGCTGATCTCACAGATCGACCGCACCGAGATCGAAGAGGCGCTTCGCTCCCTTGCAGACGACGGCATCGAGTCACTTGCTGTCTCCTGTGTGTTCTCGCCGGTAAACGCGGAGCAGGAGGCTGAGGTACAGGAAATTGCCGCCTCCGTGCTCGGACCCGAGCTTCCGGTAACGCTCTCGCACGAGATCGGCAGTATCGGCATCATCGAGCGCGAGAACGCGGCCATCCTCAACGCGGCAATCCGCAGGCTGGCCGAGGAGGCCTACGGGTCCTTCGAAAACGTGCTCGCCGAACACGGGATCTCCGCGGACCTTTTCATCACCCAGAACGACGGCACCCTCATGGCCATCGACTACGCCAAGCGCTATCCGGTACTCACCATCGCCTCAGGCCCCACCAACTCGCTGCGCGGGGCCGCACACCTGTCGGGGGTGCAGAACGCCATCGTGATCGACGTCGGCGGCACCACCGCCGACGTCGGCGTGCTGAAAGACGGCTTTCCGCGCGAATCCGGTGCCGCGGTGGAGATCGGCGGGGTGCGCACCAACTTCCGCATGCCAGACCTCATTTCAATCGGGCTCGGCGGCGGCTCGATTGTCCGAGACGGAGACGGCGGCGTGCGGATCGGCCCCGATTCGGTGGGATTCCGGATCCGCGAGGAGGCGCTCGTGTTCGGAGGAGATGCCCTCACCGCGACTGACGTGGCGGTCGCCGCGGGCATGGCGGATCTCGGCGATGCCGCCGCCGTCACCGGCATTGACCAGGCACGAGTCGAAGGTGCCGTAGCCAGGGTCAGGGCGATGGTCGAAGAGGTCATAGACAAGATGAAGACCGTTGCAGGCGACACGCCTGTCGTCGTGGTCGGCGGCGGCAGCATCATCGTACCGGACTCCCTCACCGGGGCCTCGACAGTGAGCAAGCCCGAGCACTTCGAGGTCGCAAACGCCATCGGCGCGGCAATTGCCCAGATTTCCGGCGGCGTTGACGGCGTATTCGACGTCGCCGGCAAAGGCCGAGATGCAGTCGTTGCCGAGGTGAAAGAGGCCGCCGTGCAAGAGGCGGTGCGGGC
>JAWLDL010000327.1:0-3408 GCA_041686675.1 Spirochaetia bacterium
CTCGAACACCCGCTGTTGCGCCGTGCCGGCGGTGTGAAGAGTCGTCACAGCTACCCGTGTTTCGGCCTGCGTTTCGCCCCGGGCGGCTCCGGGCAGCGCCGCGAGCAGCGCCACTGCCATACCCAGGGATGCTACCACGAGCCGCGTACGCGCTCTCCATACCCCACGCGGTCCCCGATTCGTACCGACTGTTTCGTTCACAGAAGCTCCTTTCGCATTTTTGTGAGCCGATGGCCGGCAACCCATTCCTCATCGGCACCCCGCCGGAAGCGCAAATCCATGTCGAATATCATATCACGTAGTGCTTGACCTGCGGCAATATAAATAATAGAGTATCGATATATCCATACCGATTATGCCTAAGGAGAGTACGGTGAGACGCTGCCGAGTTGAGATTTGCATGGGAAGCTCATGTCACTCGCGAGGAAACTATGACAACGCCGAGTTCCTGCGGAACTTCGCCTCGGGACGTGAGGATATCGAGCTCGTCGGCAGCCTCTGCGAGGACGAGTGCAGCGACGGGCCTGTCGTTCGCGTCGACGGCCGACGGGTGCACGATCCCGACCCCCGGGTGCTGAAGGAGCTCATCGAGGACGTTCTCGCCGACAGCGAGGAACCGGAGGAAGGGGCATGAATCGGCTCAGCCCCATCTACACCGAGCAGACCGAGTGCCAGGACTGCTACAAGTGCGTGCGCGAGTGCATTCCCAAGGCGATTCGCGTTGAAGACGGACACGCTCAGGTAGTCCCCGACCGCTGCGTTCTCTGCGGCCACTGTGTGGCGGTATGTCCGGTGGGAGCAAAGCGTGTCCGCAACGATCTCCCAAGGGCGCAGGCGCTGCTCACCCGGGCGCGCCGCGTCTATGTGTCGCTTGCGCCTTCCTTCGTCTCGGAGTTTCCGCGGACCGACCCGGAGATACTCATCATGGCTCTCGAGCAACTCGGGTTCGCTGGTGTCTCCGAAACAGCCCTCGGGGCGCAGGTGGTCTCGGCACGCCTCGCTGCGGACCTCGAGGAGAATCCGGCCGCCCTGAGACTGTCCACGGCCTGTCCGACCGCGGTAGAGCTGGTGCGCAAGTACTATCCGCAGCATGTTGAAAAGCTCACCGGCGTGTGGTCGCCTCTGCAGACTCACGGCGCCATGCTGAAACAGGCGTTCGGAGCGGACATCGGAGTGGTGTTCGTAGGACCCTGCATCGCAAAAAAGCGCGAAGCGGACCAGACGCCGGAGCTCGTGGATGTGGCGATCACCTTCGATGACCTCAGGCGATGGCTCGACGAGGCGGGCGTGGATCTGGGAACAGGCGGCGAGGCGTCGGCTCGCGCCGTTGCCGCCGGCGCCGCGGCAGACGGCGCCCGGCCCTCTGTCGGCGACGCCGCCCTGTCTGGTCGCGCCACCCCGGCGACGCACGGCGCGACGTCTCACGCCCCTGCGGCTTCCCGCTTCGTGCCCGCCCGTGCCGAGGAGGGCGCGCTCTATCCCCTCGAAGGCGGTATGGTAGCGACCATGAAGCGCAATTGTCCCGTGACGGACGCCGAGTACATGGCCATCTCGGGTCTGGATTCGGTCAACAGTGCGCTCGAGGAGCTCGATGAGCTCGCGCCCGATTCTCCCGTCTTCGTCGAGCTCCTCGCCTGTGACGGTGGGTGCATAAACGGGCCGCGCTCGCAGAGCGCGGGCGGCACGATTGTGAAGCGCCACCGGGTGCTTCGCGGGGCCGAATACGAGCGGGCCGAGTATCCGCGACGCACTGACGTGGATATCTCATGCAGCTTCCACGCCACGGCGGTGACCGCCTGCGATTACGGGGCGAGGGAGATCCGCACAGCGCTGCGACGGGTCGGAAAGTACGACACCGCCGATGAGCTCAACTGCGGCAGCTGCGGCTACGAAACGTGCCGGGACTTTGCGGTAGCGCTTCTCGAGAACCGTGCCGAGCAGACGATGTGCGCCGGCTACATGCGAAAGCTCGCCCAGAAAAAGGCCAACGCTCTTCTGCGCGCCATGCCCTCGGGAGTCGTCATCGTCGATGCCGATCTGCGAATCGTGGAATGCAACCGGAACTTCGCACGCCTTGCCGGTGAGGAGGCGGAACTGCTCTATGATGCGAAGCCGGGGCTGGAGGGGATAGCCCTCGCGGAGATCGCGTCCTTCTGGAAACTGTTTCGCGACGCGGTGCACTACGGCGAGGACGTCCTCGACCAGGATATCCGCCACGGTGACCGGGTGCTCAGCGGGAGTGTGTTCGTGATCGAGGACGGGCAGGTCGCCGGCGGCATTTTCCAGGACGTTACCGCACCATGGGTGCACCGTGATCGCGTTGTCACGCAGGCGCAGGAAGTTATTCGCAAGAATCTCTCGACCGTCCAGCAGATTGCATCACTGATGGGTGAGAACGCGGCGGAGACCGAGGCCATGCTGAACTCGATTATCGAGGCGTACGGCGGAAGTGCATCGGAGAGAACTGCATGAGCACCGAGACTCGCGGCTTCATCGAAATCGGGAGCGATCACCGGTTCAAGGACGGACAGCATATCGGAGGTGACACCTTCCTCTGTCGCCGCAGCGCCAACGGTGAGCGCACTATCAGCGTCCTGTCCGACGGCCTCGGCAGCGGGGTGAAGGCCGGCGTGCTCTCCACCCTCACCGCCACCATGGCACTGAACTGTGTGGAGCGCAACGTGCCCATCGAGCGCACCGCCCGGGTCATCATGGAGACGCTCCCGGTCTGCCGGACGCGACGTATCAGCTATGCAACATTTACCATCGTCGACATCGACCGGGACGGCCGTGCTCGTATCATTGAGTACGACAATCCGACATATGTGCTGTTGCGGGGTGGAGAGCTCGTGGAGCCGCCCCGGACGACCATCGAGGTGGGGCGAAACGCCGGCGCGCGGGCGAGACTCCACTTCTCGGAGATCGACGCCGCGGTAGGTGACCGCATCGTGTTCTTCTCCGACGGCGTCAGCCAGTCGGGAATGGGAACGATCGCCCATCCCCTCGGATGGGGCGACGACGGTGCCCGGAGCTCGCTGCGGGCTGCAGTTGCGCGGGAGCCGGATATCTCCGCACGACGCCTCGCGCAGCGGCTCGTCACCGAGAGTCTCAGACGTGACGCCGACAGCGCCCACGACGACATCACCTGCGGCGTGATCTACTTCCGGCAGCCGAGACGTCTTCTCGTTGCCACCGGGCCACCGCTCGATCCCCGGATGGATGGTGAGCTCGCCGACCGTATCCACGGGTTTCCCGGGCGCTGCATCATCGCCGGGGGAACCACGGGCAACATCGTGGCGCGCGAGCTCGGGGTCAAGCCTCAGATCGTTCTGCGCGAGCTCGACCCGGACGTGCCTCCGTACGCGAAGATGGACGGGGTGGAAATGGTGACAGAGGGCATCATTACGC
>JAWLDL010000328.1:0-3402 GCA_041686675.1 Spirochaetia bacterium
CCGTGGATCCGGATCATGGGTTCCTGGGGAAACACCACGGTTCCCTCCGGCACGGCGTAGATATCACCGTGGAAGCGGAAATCCCGCAGATACTCGAGAAAGTCATCGTCAAAGAGTCCGAGAGAGTCGAGATACTCGATGTCTTCATCAGAGAAATGCAGATCCTCGAGCACGTGAAGCACGTCCTCCAGACCGGCGAACACCGAGAATCCGCCCTGAAACGGCTGCTTGCGGAAGAACATATCGAAGACGACACGCGGGTTGAGGTCGTAGTGATAGTAGCCCTGCATCATCGTGAGCTCATAGAGGTCGGTCAGAAGCCCGGAGGTGATTCTCATGATGTAAGGTCTCCCGATTCGATGACGGCGGCCCCGCGCTGCTGCATGTCGCGCCGGGCCTCATCCACGCTCCCGGCGGGGATATCCACACCACGCGTGGCGTCCCACAAAACCGCCGTCTCGAACCCGATAGTACGGGCGTCCGCAGCGGTGAAGTAGACGCACACATCGGCTGCAAGACCGCAGACGACCACGCGGTCGAAGCCCAGCCCCCCGAGATAGGATCGCAGCCCTGTTTCGGTCTTCTTGTCGTTCTCGAAAAATGCCGAGTAGGAGTCGAGCCCCTGCTTCGCACCCTTGTGAAGCACCAGGTGTATCGGCCGCGGATCCAGGTCGGGATGGAACTCCGCCCCCTCCGTCCCCTGAACACAGTGGTCGGGCCAGAGGATCTGCTCGATACCGTCAACCTGCACGGTGTCCTGGATCTCCTTGCCGGGATGGGAGGAGGCAAAGGAGATGTGCCCCTTCGGGTGCCAGTCCTTCGTTGCAACCACGAGCGGAAAGCGGCCGGCGATATTGTTGATAACGGGGATGACGCGGTCGCCGTGCTCGACGGCAAGGTTGCCGCCGGGGCAGAAGTCGTTCTGCACGTCGATGACCAGAAGCGCTGTTGTTGATGTAATCTTGAATCCGTTCATGGAATTTACTCCCTTACATATCAAGTCTACTGCGAAACCGTCTCCTCGGAAAAGGAGCGGCCGGCAGAGGAGCCCTCGACGCCCCGGGCGGATTGCGGTATCCTCAACGCTCGAGTCACAATTCACCCAACTATGTCGCCACACGGCGAAGAAAGGAACTGTAACAATGGCATATCAGAAAACACTCTGCATACTGAAGCCGGGCGTACTGCAGCGACGCATCGTCGGCGAGCTCATTTCCCGGATCGAGCGAAAGGGTCTGAAGATTCAGGCGATGAAGATGATGCAGATCCCCCGCCCGCTGTGCGAAGAGCACTACGCCGAACACAAGGACAAGCCCTTCTACGAGTCGCTCGTCGGCTACATGACATCTGCGCCGGTGATCGCCATGGTCGTCGGCGGCGAAGAGGCAATCCCCTTCCTTCGCACTGTCGCCGGCAAGACGAACCCCGCCGAGGCCGCTCCCGGCACGATCCGCGGCGACTTCGCCCTCATCACCCAGAACAACATCATTCACGCCGCGGACTCACCCGAGAGCGCCGCGCGGGAAATTGCGCTCTTCTTCGATGAGGCGGAGATCCTCGACTACGAAGACCCGAATGCACACTGGATCTCCTGACGACGCCCCGCGCTGGGACCTCTCCCCCGTCTATGAAGGCGTCGACGGCGACGCCTTCCTGCGGGATCGTGGCCGTCTCGAGGAGCTGGTCGCGAGCTTCGGCCGTCGCGTGGCTGACGACGAGACGCGCCGGTCCGACGCAGGAGAGTGGCTTGCGGGCGTTCTCGAGACCCTCAACACGCTTCTCGACACCCATGAGAACCTCGAGGCCTTCGTCTACGCCTCCTACTCGACCGACACCACCAACGCATCCCTCGTTCGCGAGCTCGACGCGCTGCAGGAGCTCGTGCAGCCCGTGCAGTCCACTCGCGCGGTGTTCCGCACACATCTCGCGCATCTCGGCACCGAGCTTCTCGAGCTCGCCGAAGATGACGGGCGCATAGCACCGTATCGCTTCTTTCTCGAGGAAGAGCGCTACCTCGCCGACCATCAGATGACGCCGGCCGAGGAGGATCTCGCAGCGGAGCTCTCGCGCCCCGGGGCAGACGCCTGGAGCCGCCTGCAGCAGACAGTCTCCTCCACGATCTCGGTCGACTGGGGCGACGGAGAGCGCAGGACCATGGTGGATCTCCGGGGGCTTGCGCACGATCCGGACAGGGCAACCCGCGAGCGCGCCTACTATGCGGAGCTCGACGCGTGGCGCGATGTGGAGGTCCCGCTTACCGCCGCACTGAACGGGGTCAAAGGCTTTGCCATCGTCCTCGATACCCGCCGTGGCTTCTCGCAGAGCCTGGAGCCGGCCATACTTCAGTCCCGGATCTCGCGCGACACCCTGGACGCCCTGATCGGCGTCATGGAGGAATCGCTGCCGGTGTTCCGCCGCTATCTCAAGACGAAGGCCGGCCTCATCGGCGTGCCGCGCCTCGCCTTCTACGACCTCTTCGCACCGGTGGGGCAATCGAAGGGGAGCTGGACCTTTGCCGCCGCGCGGGAGTTCATCATCGAGCAATTCGCGGGGTTCTCCGGCGAGCTTGCCGCCTTCGCCGGGAATGCCTTCGACAGCCGGTGGATCGACGCAGAGCCCCGGACCGGGAAGGTCGGCGGGGGCTACTGCATCTCCTTTCCCCTCGCGGGTGAGAGCCGGATCCTCTGCAATTTCGACGGGTCTTTCGACGGGGTCGGAACGGTTGCCCACGAGCTCGGCCACGCCTATCACCATCACGTGCTCAAGGATGCCGCGGCCGTGCACCGCGACTACCCGATGACCCTGGCGGAAACCGCCTCCATCTTCTGCGAAACCATCGCATTCTCCGGCGGCCTTGCCGACGCCGCGCCCGGCGAGGAGCTCCACGTGCTCGAGCAGGCGCTGCAGGACGCCACTCAGGTCATCGTCGACATTCTCTCCCGCTTCCGCTTCGAAACGATGCTCTTTGACAGGCGCAGGACGGGCGCCCTCGGCGCGGAAGAGATGTGCGAGCTCATGCGCACGGCGCAGCTCGAGACCTACGGAGACGCCCTCGACGAGAAGAAGCTGCACCCGTATATGTGGGCGGTGAAGGGCCACTACTACAACCATGACCGGCCCTTTTATAACTTCCCCTACGCCTTCGGCCAGCTCCTCGGCCTTTCACTCTACGCCGAGTATGAGGCCGGCTCGCCGGATTTCGCCGAGCGCTATCGCGACCTCCTCGCGCGAACGGGCCGGGCCTCGGCAGTCGAGGTAACCCGCGAGGCGGGCTTCGACATCGAGTCGCCGGAGTTCTGGCGCGGCGGAATAGAGGTGATTACCAGACGGGTGGAACGCTTCGAGACGCTGGCGCGGCAGGGCGGCTGACCGCCCGCCGGTAGCCGGCGGCGCATTCCTTGA
>JAWLDL010000329.1:0-3397 GCA_041686675.1 Spirochaetia bacterium
CGGACTGGCTGTCGACGGCAGTGCCTCGAACGATTCCTCGGACATGCTCGGGGAGCTTCGAAACGCACTGTTGCTGCAGCGGGTCGCCCGCGGTGCCGATGCCCTCGGCGCCCGGGATGTCCTGCGGATGGCAACGGAGAACGGGGCGGCCCTGCTCGGGGTGGGCGGAGTCGGGAGGCTTTCGGTGGGTCGCGGCGCGGACCTCGCGCTCTTCGACGTGCACAAGATGGAGTACGCCGGCGCGCTCTCCGACCCGCTGGCGGCGCTCGTGTTCTCGGGCTACAATCATGGTGCCGACTACACCATCGTCAACGGCCACGTCGCGGTCGAGAACGGCCGGCTTGTCGGAATCGATGAAGATCGGCTCTTCGAACGCGCCGGGGCCGCGGCACGGCGTCTGTACGAGAAGGCCGGCGTGATATGAAGCTGCACTGCTTCACGGGAGACGAGGTATGATACGCGATTTCAAACGGGCCGCTTCGGTGGAAGAGGCTGTTTCCCTGCACGAGCAGGGCTATGTCTACCTCGCCGGTGGAACGCAGGTGAACAACGCCGCCGCAGCCGGCCGTGGGGAGGCGCCGGAACGGGTGGTGAGCCTCGACGATCTCGACCTCGGCGGCATCGATGTGCGCTCGGACGGGTTCGTCGTCGGCGCCGGGGTGACGCTGCAGGAGCTGGCCGATCATACCGGGGTGCCCGAGGCACTGCGCCGGGCGGCGGGGTTCATCCCGACCCGGAGCGTTCGAAACATCGCGACCATCGGGGGAAACGTCGGAGCCGGCCGGGCGGATTCCTATCTGATTCCCGTCCTCATCGCGCTGGAGGCGCAGGCCGAGACGAGCGACGGCACGGTGTCGGTGGAGGACTACGTGGCCGGGGCCCGTCATGGGCTGATACTGCGGTTCCATATCCCGGCGGTCGAAGGCGTCTGCCGGGCGGTGAAGGAGTCCCGCTCGCACCTCGCGCTTCCGGTGGTGAGCGCCGCGGTGAAGATCGTGCCGGGCGCGGTCCGGCGGGCGGTGGTCGCCGCGGGCTGCGTCGCCGCACGACCTATCCGACTGCCGCAGGTGGAGGCCGGCATCGTCTCCGGCGAGCTCAGAGCGCGCGAAGCCCTCGAAAAGGCCGTCGCCGAATCGGTGAGCCCGAAGGCCGACATCCTCGGCAGTGTCGAGTTCAAGCGCTACCTCAACTCGGTGGTCATTACCGACTGTATTCTGGCCTGCATGGAGGAGGTATCCTCATGACCGTATCCTTCACCCTCAACGGCAGGAACGTACAGGCGGAGGCCGCGCCCGGCGAGCGGGCTCAGGCTCTTCTCAAGCGGCTCGGCATTCCTTCGGTGAGAAACTCAGACGACGGGTTCGGCTTCGCGGGTTCCGACGCGGTTCTCCTCGACGGTAAGGTGGTCGGTGCCAACCTCCTTCTTGCGCCGCAGCTCGAGGGCCGGGAGGTGCGGACGATCGAATCCCTCCACAGCGGGCGCACGCTCGGGATCGTCGAGCAGGCCCTGGTGGAAACCGGCTGCGTGCAGTCCGGCTACAACGCCCCGGCCGCGGCGCTCATGATCTACGAGTTGCTGCAGCGCGACCCCGACCCGGACCGGGAGGCCATCAAGGACGCCCTGTCCCCGCTCTTCAATCGGGCCATGGGGTACCGGCAGTTCTTCGATGCGGTGGCGCTGGCAGCGGCCCGGATGAAGGATCCCGATTTCCGCCCGGACACGCAGATCCCGTCCTTCGGAGCGGAGTACGATGTGGTCGGGAAGCCCGGACCGAAGAAAGACTCCGCCCGCATGGTTGCCGGGGAGAAGGTGTACGTGGAAGACCGCGTGGAACCGGGTAGCTGCGTGCTCAAGGTCCTTCGCAGCCCCTACGCCCATGCACGCATCACCTCCATCGATACATCGAAGGCGGAAGCGCTGGAGGGCGTCGTTGCCGTATTCACCCACCGCGACGTTCCGCAGAAGACCTACGGACAGGCGGGGCAGGGGTTCCCCGAGCCCTCACCCTACGACCGCATGCTCATATCCCGCAAGGTGCGTCACGTGGGCGACCGTGTGGCGGCCGTCGTCGCCGAGAGTGCGGAGGCCGCCGAGCAGGCCCTCGCGCTGATCGACGTGACCTACGAGGTCCTCGACCCCGTGCTCGACTGGGACGATGCGGCCGCCGAGAACGCGCCCCTCGTGCACGCAGGGCCCATCCGCTACGTCGACGGCGCCCCGGAGGATCTCGAGGAGCTCAACCGGGAGGCGGACGCCGCCGAGGAGGCGGTGCTCTATCAGTTCCCGGTGGGGGGCAACCCGCGCCGCAATATCGCCGCCTCGGTCTCCGGCGGTATTGGCGACATGGAACGGGGCTTTGCCGAGGCGGATACGGTCGTAGAGCGCACCTATACCACCGGGCAGGTGCAGTGCACGCCCCTCGAGACCCACACCTGTTACGCGAAGGTGGAGGGAGACCGCCTCGTTATCCATGCCTCAACCCAGGTGCCCTATCACGTGCGGCGCATCGTCTCGACGCTCCTCGATCTCCCGGAAAACAAGGTGCGGGTCATCAAGGAGCGCGTCGGCGGGGGCTACGGCTCGAAGCAGGATGTCAACATCGAGGACCTCGTGGCATTCTGTGCCTGGAAGACCGGGCGGCCGGTGTTCCAGCAGTACACGCGGGAAGAGGAGTTCACCGCGAACTCCACCCGCAAGCCCATGCGGATCACCGTAAAGCTCGGGGCGAAGCGCGACGGGACCTTCACGGCGATGTACATGAAGGTGGAGTCCAATCAGGGAGCCTACGGGGCCCACGCGCTCACCGTTCCCATGAACGGGGTGTCCAAGAGCCTGCCGCTCTTCCTGTGTGACAACGCAGCCTTCGACGTGGTCGCCTACTACTCCAACAGACCCCCCACCGGGGCGTACCAGGGGTACGGGGCGCCGAAGGCTAATTTTGCCCTGCAGGTGGCGGTCAAAGAGCTCGCTGAAGAGCTCGGTATGGATCACATGGAGCTGATCGAGAAGAACCGAGTCTCCGAGGGGGCGATGCTGGAAATCCTCAAGAGCCTCGGCGAAGGTCGCGAGGGCGTTGCGGCGCCGGCGGTAAGCTGTGGCCTCGGACCCGCGCTCAAGCAGGGAAGAGAGCTCATCAACTGGGGCAAGAAAGAAGAGAGCGATCTCGGCGCGGACTGGGTTATCGGCAAGGGCGTCGCCACGGTGCAGCAGGGGTCCGGCCTGCCCGGTCTCGACCACGCCAACGCCACGGTCAAGATGCTCGGCGACGGCACCTTTCTCGTGCAGTCCGGCGGTGCGGACCTCGGGACCGGACTCGACCTGGTGAGCGCCAAGATGGTATCGGAGATTCTCAAGCTCGATATGGAGCTCGTCACCGTGCAGTCCGGGGATACGGAC
>JAWLDL010000330.1:0-3388 GCA_041686675.1 Spirochaetia bacterium
CTCGCATGCTCGCGCCTGCGGCGGCTATCCTGTTCGAGAAGAAGGATGGGGTCAAAATCCACCGAAACCACCGAAACCTGCACACGACTGCGCTCGTCGACGGAAACCGAATGCCAGATGACGGGCTGTCCCTGCTCGGTCATCGTTTCGGCCTCCGAAAGAGTGCCGTCCTCTCTGAGGAGTGTCTCCTGTCCCGCGGCAACTCCCGCAGCCAGAATCGCGAGTGCAGCCACAATCGCCGTTACCCTGTATTTCATACGCGCCTCGTGGGTACTGTTATATCACGCCGATGGGGCGTTGCAAAACGCTTTGCGGCAGGGCACTTCCTCACTATCTTAAGCGATATGGCTGAACCGCTCATTCATGTCAGGCATCTCTACAAGTCCTACGGCGATCTCGTCGCGGTGAACGACCTCGACTTCGACGTGCCGCCGGCCCGCTGTGTTGCGTTTCTCGGCCCCAACGGAGCCGGTAAGACGACGATGATGAAGACCCTCTACGGCAAGGCCGATCCCGACCGGCGTGACGATACCGAGATACGAGTCCTCGGCTTCGATCCGCGCACCGACGAGCTCGAAGTGAAAGCCCGCTCGGGCGTGGTGCCTCAGGAGAACAGCCTCGACGTCGAGCTCAACGTCCTGCAGAATCTGCGCATCTTCAGCACGTTCTACGGCATCCCCTGGCGCAAAGCCCGCGATCGCGTCGACTATCTTCTCGACTTCATGGAGCTCGAGGAAAAGCGGACGGCGAAAGTGCGGGAGCTCTCCGGCGGCATGCAGCGTCGTCTTATCATCGCCCGTGCCCTTCTGAACAACCCCTCCCTTCTCATACTCGATGAGCCCACCACCGGCCTCGACCCCCAGGTGCGCCAGCTCATCTGGGACAAACTCCGCAGCCTCAAGCGCAGCGGCGTGACGATTCTGCTCACCACGCACTATATGGACGAGGCCTACCAGATTGCCGACTCCGTACTCATCATGGACCACGGAGTGAAGGTCCTCGAGGGCAACCCCGGGCAACTGCTCACCGAGCACATGGAAAGCCACGTCCTCGAGCTCATCAATGTCGACGCGCAGTCGCAGGTCGAATCTCACATATCCGACGGAGAGATCCGCACCGAGGGCTCGGGCGAGCGTGTCCTGTACTACAGCTCCGACCTCGACCGTCTGCAGGCAATGGTCGGCGAGCTCAGCCCGGGAGAGTATCACCTCAGGCAGGTCAACCTCGAGGATCTGTTTCTCAAGAGCACCGGAAGGAGTCTCAATGTCCACCAGTAGCACCACTGCTCCGGTCGGGCCGGGCGACACCGCCGGCCCTGGCGGCACTGCCGGCCCGGGGTTTGCAGACGGTACGCACCACGAGCTTTCGGCGGGACGACCGCCGCTGGCACACCGGCTCTACAGCGTCTGGCTCCGCCACGTTCGTGTGTACTCCAAGAACCTCATAAGTAACGCCCTCCCGCCCTTTCTCGAGCCGTTGATCTTTCTCGTGGGCCTCGGCCTCGGCCTCAGCCGCTACATCGGCGTTATGGAGGGCCTCCCGTATGTGGAGTATCTCGCATCGGGACTCATGATGACCGCCGCCATGTTCACCGCGGCCTTCGAGTGCAGCTTCGGCACCTTCATCCGCCTGGAGTTCGACAAGGTATACGATGGCATGCTCGGCGCCCCCATTACCGCGGACAACCTCCTCGTGGGGGAGATTCTCTGGGCCGGCACCAAGGGCTTCGTATTCAGCCTTTCCGTGCTCGTTATCGTCGGCGTGTTCGGCATACTTCCCGTGGGTCGTATGCTTCTCGCCCCCTTCCTCGGATTTCTCACCGGTACGATGTTCGCGGCTCTCGGGTTTCTGGTGACCTCCTGGGTGAAGAACATCAATCAGTTCAACTTCTTTTTCTCAGGCTTCATCTCGCCGATGTTCTTCTTCGCCGGCGTCGTCTTCCCCGTGGACAACCTCCCGGCCGTCGTGCGGCCCATCAGCGAAATTCTGCCCCTGACCCACCCCGTCCGCGTCACACGGGCTTTCTCCACCGGTGAGTTCGAGCCCATCCTGTGGTGGGACCTCGCCTACATGATTCTCATGACCGTCGGCGTCGGGTGGTACGCCATTCATCGGCTGCGACGGAAGCTGATTCAGTAGGCTTGCCGTACCGGCCCGGCCCGGGCCGGCGAGCCGGAGGCACTGTGCGGGGCGGCCCGATTCTGCTACCTTCATCCCATGCCGCTTGAAATCGATCCGCGCGCACGTGCGCTTATCTTCGACGTCGACGGGACGCTCGCCGACACCATGCATCATCATTTTGAGGCCTGGAGGGAGGTCATCCGCCGCTACGGCGTGGAGCTCACCGAGGAACTCCTTGTCGAGCTCGCCGGTCAGCCATCGCCCGCGGTCGCCCGCGTCATCGCCGAGCGCTACGGCCTCGAGCTCGATCCCCAACGGATTGCCGCGGAAAAGGAAGACGCCTACATCCATCACGTGGACAGCATAGAGCCCATCGAGCCTGTGGCCGTCCTTGCCCGGGAGGCACACGGGCACCTGCCCATGGGCCTTGCCACCGGTGAGCGTCGCGCCATCGCCGAGCGGGTCGTCCGGGCCACCGGCCTCACCGAGCTCTTCGAGACCTTCGTCACCGCCGACGATGTCACCCATCACAAGCCTCATCCCGAGACCTTTCTTCGATGCGCGGAGCTCCTGGGCGTGGAGCCCGTCTACTGCCAGGTCTTCGAGGACAGCGTGAGCGGCATGGAGGCAGGTCGCTCCGCGGGCATGATCGTCACGGACGTGACGGTACACGTATAGAGCAAGATTTACTTGACGTTTTTTCCCTTCCGACCTAAAGTTAAGCGGTAACTCTCGGATTTCGTGACTGCAGTTCTGCTACGTTTCCCTTCCGGGACAAGACAGACGAAGCTGATTCACATTCCGTAGAAACCAACTTTATTTGTCTGCGTTCGCGCAGAAGGAGAAGCGTTCATGGCTAGCAAGCTGTACGTAGGTAATCTCAACTTTCAGACTCAGGAGCATGAGCTCCGCGACCTGTTCTCTCAGCACGGTGAGGTGGTTTCCGCCAACGTCATCACCGACCGTGAGACCGGCCGCTCCCGCGGTTTCGGTTTCGTCGAAATGGCCACCGAAGAAGCTGCCGAGGCCGCAGTAAGCGCACTCGACGGACAGGAGTTCGACGGTCGCCAGCTCAAGGTCAACCCCGCCAAGCCGCGGAACGATCGCCGCTTCTAGTTGAGCCGAGCCCTACACAACTGTAGTCTTCTACAGCGATAGCAATTACAGCTGAAGAGCTGGGCCGCGCGTGCGGCTCAGCTCTTTTTTGTGCCGTTTTTGCCGCCGGCCGCGTCGGCGCCACCGCGCTTCAGCACGAAGCCCCCGCTCT
>JAWLDL010000331.1:0-3387 GCA_041686675.1 Spirochaetia bacterium
GGCCTCACGCGTGCAGAAGTTCGTCTGCACGACAGGGCCGCTCACATCTCCTTACGCCCGATTCTGTTCTGCTGATTGTGCCCACACGCTGCTATATACCTTACACCACTTGACGTTTTATCGATCATTTTGTATATATAAAACCAGATATATACAAGGAGCACGAAATGGAGCGCATTGTAATCATAGGCGGAGTCGCTGCGGGCGCCACTGCAGCCGCTCGCGCACGCAGAATATCGGCGCACGCGGAGATCACCGTTCTCGAGGCGGGACCGGACATCTCCTTTGCAAACTGTGGTTTCCCCTACTACATCGGAAGGGACATCGATCGACGGTCGAAGTTGATTCTTCAGAGCCCGGAGAGCTTCCGCGAGCAGTACGACGTGCAGGTCGAAGTGGAGACCGAGGTTATCGCGATCGACCGCGAGGCACGCACCGTGCGTGCCCGACGGAAGGCCGACGCCACAGAGCTCGAGCTCCCCTACGATTCGCTCATCCTCGCGCAGGGCGGCAAACCCTTTGTGCCACCGATCCCCGGTGTCGAGAAGCCTCACGTGTTCTCGCTGTGGACGCTGAGGGACATGGATGCGATCGACAGCTGGATAGGGACGGAGGAGCCGCGCTCGGCCGTTGTGGTCGGCGGCGGATTCATCGGCCTCGAGATGGTGGAGGGGCTCAGAAAGCGCGGCATGGACGTCGAGGTGGTCGAGCGGCTGCCGCACGTCATGCCGAACGTCGAGGCGGAGATCGCCGGCTACCTCACCGAGGAACTGCAGGCCTACGGCGTGGGCGTGCATACTTCCGCCTCGGTCACACGCATTGATGACGATGTGGTCGTGCTCGACGACGGGCGCACGCTCCCGGCGGAGATGGTGCTGATGTCGGTCGGCGTGAAGCCTACCCTCACCCTCGCGCAGGAAGCGGGGCTCGAAATCGGCGAGTCCGGCGGCCTCGTGGTCGATGAGTACCTGCGAACGAGCGATCCTCACATCTTCGCCGCCGGCGACATGGTGGAGATCGATCACACCGTGAGTGACCGGAAGGTGCGCATTCCGCTTGCCGGCCCCGCGAACCGCCAGGGACGCATCGCCGCCTCCAATGCCCTCGGGGAGCGACGGGCCTACACCGGGGCGCAGGGAACCTCCATCGTCAAACTCTTCGAGGCAACGGCGGGCTCCACCGGGCTCTCCCTCACACAGGCGAAGGCGGCGGGCTTCGACGCGGAGAGCGTTGTGGTGCACAAGGAGAACCACACCTCCTACTATCCCGGAGCCACACCGGTGACGGTGCTCCTCGTATACGAGCGCGAGACAGGCAGGATTCTCGGCGGGCAGACCGCCGGTGAGGAGGGCGCGGACAAGCGGCTCGACGTGCTCTCGACGGCAATCGCGAGCGGCATGACCGTCAGCAGGCTTGCCGAGCTCGACTTCGCCTACGCGCCTCCCTTCGGGAGCGCCAATGATCCGCTGAACATGGCCGCCTTCGTCGCCGAGAACCGCATGAGCGGCGCAAGTTCCTCGATCACGGCAGCGGAGCTCGACAGCTTTGCCGGGGACCTCGCGCAACCCATGGTCGCCATCGACCTGCGTGATCCCTTCAGCTTCGAGCGCTCACACGTGCGGGGCTCCCACCCGGTCACGCTCAAGCAGCTTCTGATGCGGACGAGCCAGGTGCCGAAAGACATGCCCGTGCTCATCATCAGTGAGGACGGTAAGAAGGGCCACCAGGCTCTGCGACAGATGTCCCAGGCGGGCTTCGAGGCCGTCTACAACGTCTCCGGCGGGCACACGAGCATTGAGCGCTATGCCCGGGCGGTGGGATACGAGTACTTCGATGTTACCCTCCGCCGCGTCGAGGAGAAAGATCTGTTTGCCGCTGCGGATACAGGCGGCGAGGATGAGGGTGACACCCCCGACGCCGCCGCGGGCGGAGGTCTCGGTGGAGGTGAGCCACTCATTGTCGACGTAAGAACGCCTGAGGAGTTCAACATGGGTGCCGTGCCGGACGCGGTCAACGTTCCGCTCGACGACATCGGAAGCTACGTGGAGAGTCTCGGTGAAAAGGGCCGTAAAATCACGGTGTACTGCGCCTCCGGTGCGCGGAGTGCCTACGCGGTGCGCATGCTCCAGCAGGTCGGATTCTCGAACGTCCACAACGGCGGCGGTCTCATGGATATGATGGCGCGCTCGCGGGGGTAAGCAGCGACAGCTGCGTAGCAACACGCCCCCCGCTCGTGCTACCGTGCGCCGGTGGCACTCCTCGGCATACACGACGTTCACTACCACATTGCAGGCGAGGCGCTCCTCGAGGGCGTCTCGCTGCACGTCGAGCCCGGCGACCGCATCACCCTCGTGGGGCGAAACGGCACCGGGAAGTCGACACTGCTTCGGATCGCCTCGGGCGCACTCATCCCCGATGAGGGCCGGGTAAGCCTGCAGAGCGGCGCCCACCTCGCCTACCTGCCGCAGCAGTTCCCGCGCGGGCTTTCCGGCACGGCGATCGATGTGGCGGCCGGCGACACCGCGGGCGGCGGCGCCACCGACACCACGGGCGCGGCCGGGTACGCAGCTCCCGGCGACTCCCCCGACGGCGCGCACAACGGCACCCCGGACCCCGAGGCGCTCGCCGCCCGCCGGCTCGAGGCAGAGCAGTTTCTCACCCGCCTCGGCGTGGAGGCCGCAACCGACGTGGCGACGGCCTCGGGCGGAGTCATCCGGCGCGTGCTTCTCGCGCGCACGCTCGCAGCCGGTGCCGACGCGCTGCTCCTCGACGAGCCCACCAATCACCTCGACATCGATACCGTCCTGTGGCTCGAGGACTACCTGCTGCGCCTCGCGGACGTGGAGAAACGGGCAATCATCATGGTCACCCACGACCGTGCGCTCGCGCGGCGGTTCACCACCCGCGTGGCCGAGCTCGACCGCGGTCGCCTCTACCTCGCCGAGACCGACTATGACGAGTTCGTCCGACGCCGGGAGGCCCAGCTCGAGCAGGAGGAGGCCGAGCGGCGGGAGTTCGACAAGAAACTCGCCGCCGAGCAGGCGTGGTACAACAAGGGCGTGAAGGCACGTCGCACCCGCGATGAGGGCCGGGTCCGCCGTCTCGAGGCGATGCGAGAGGAGCACCGAAGGCGCCGAGAGCGGCAGGGCACCGCCCGGATGTCCATCGAAACCGCCGGTCGCTCGGGTACCATCGTCATCGAGACCGAGGACCTCACCTTCAGCTACGGCACGACCCCCATCGTCTCGGGCCTGAGCACCCTCATCGAGCGCGGCGACCGCCTCGGCATCGTCGGGCCCAACGGCAGCGGCAAGACCACCCTCGTCAGACTGCTTCTCGGCGAGCTCGAGCCCGACCGGGGATCTGTCAGGCACGGCACCGGCCTCG
>JAWLDL010000332.1:0-3369 GCA_041686675.1 Spirochaetia bacterium
CGAAGTGTGCCGACCGCGAGTGGATCGACTGGTCCTACGCATTCTCGCTGATGCTCAACCAGGAGTCGGAGAACGCCAAGGAGGTGCTCGCCGAGCTCCTGCGGCGCACGAAAAACGACGTTCTCGCTCTTCTGACTCTCTATCTTCTCGACGCTTTCACCGTCAGCGATAAGCAGGTCAACAACATCGTGCTGGAGCGCAAGAAGGGTTTCCAGTCCAAATACACGCCCGAACAATGGAACAAGGAAGTGGAGAAGAATCGCGGTAACCTCCAGGTTATCGTTCTCTCCAAGCTCGTGCGCGACGCCAGCGCATGGGTGTTTTCGGACGGGACGCGGGCGGCGTGAGCCGGTGGTGTTGGACTGCGCAGGTTTCTGACCGGTTTCAGGTGCGTTCGGTGCCCCGCCGACACCCGGCTCGTCTGCGGACATCCAAACGTGATAGGCTCCAGGTATGGAAATCTGCTGGATAACGCTGCAGGTAAGCGATCTCGAAAGGTCGCTCGCCTTTTACACTGAAGTCCTTGAACTACCGATCAGTACCCGCCACGAAGGCGAAGGCACGCAGGTCGTCATGCTCGGTGCGGACGAAAAGCCCAAGATCGAGCTGCTCTACGACGGTGAGGCGCACATCACGAACGGCGCCGAGGGCGTGTTCGTCGGCCTCGAGGTCGCCTCGCTCGACGAGGCGATGGCGGATATGAAGCGCAAAGCTGTCGCCGTCGACGGCCCGATCTCTCCGGCCCCGCACGTGCGCTTCGCATTTGTGAAGGATCCCGACGGGGTGCGTGTCCAGTTGGTAGAGCGGTCGTAGCGACAGTGTAAACCGACGGGCTGTGGCCTACTCGGTTTCAGACCTCGGCGCCGACGTGCCGCCGACCCGAAAGACGGTTGCAAGACCGGTGACATCTTCTTCAATGGCTGCGACAAGCTTCTCCCGGTGGCCGGCCTCGATCGCCTCGATGATCCTTCTGTGCGTCCCGGGCTGAAATCCGTGGTACGCCGACGGGTCTCTATCAATGAAGTACTGGACGATGCCGCGCCAGAGTATGGACGTGGTTTGTTCGGCCATCTCTGTCAGGAGGTTATTGCCTGCCGCTTCGACGATCGTCCGGTGGAAGTCTGTGTTGGTCTGCCACCAATCCCTGAGAGAGTGTTCTCGTGCCTGACGGGCCTCCGTAGCCCGCGCCTCGAGCTCTTTCAGGTAGTTGATCTCCTCATCGGTAAGGCGATCACACGCCAAGCGCCCGGCGCCGGTTTCGATGACGGCCCTCGTCGAGATCGCATCTTCGATCTCTTTGGTGGTGAGCTGAACGATCTGATAGCCTGCTCTGGGCACGCTCTTGAGAATTCGGTCTTTTCTCAGCTCTATGAGGATTTCTCGTATGAGAATCCGGCTGACTCCGAACTCATTGACGAGTGCCGACTCGGTTAGGAACTCGTCTCTCGGATACTCGTTATTCACGACTTTGTGCAGGATTCGTTCATAGATCTGCGTTTTCTGACCAGTCGCATCCTTACTCATTCTCTACGTTCCTCGAAAATGCCCGAAAATCACGGCAAGGCGAAATCCACCATTGACGCATATCAAAAGTCAGGCTACAGTTTATACCACTGAACTGTTCAAGGTCAAGGAGGCATAGTGTGAGCTTAAGACGGATACTACTGATGATGGTAGTCGGGTTGATGGCGGTGTCGCTGGGCTGGGCGAGCGGCGCGGGGGAAAGTGGCGACGGCGAGGATCCCGTGTACATCGGAGTTTCTGCCCCTCTGACTGGCGACTTTGCAGCCAATGGGGAGTACATCAGGACGGGCGTTCTCTACGGACAGGAAGTGATCAACTCGAACGGCGGCTTGCGCGGGCGACCGGTGGAGCTGATCATCGAAGACAGCAAGGGTGATCCTACTGAAGGCGTTCTGATCGCACAGCGGTTCGCTCAGAACGAGGACATCGTGGCCGTTGTTGGTGACTTCAGCAGCTCCGTATCAATGGCGGCGGCGGAGATCTACAACCAGGCCGGGATCGTCCAGATATCCCCGACCGCGTCCCATCCCGACTACACGAAGATCGGCGAGTATATCTTTCGCGCCGGTGCGACCCAGACCGCCGAAGGGCCGTTCCTTGCCCGCTGGGCAGTAGAGGACCTGGATATCGATTCGATAGCCACGGTGTACATCAATTCGGACTGGGGCGTTGTCGCAAACAGGTACTTCGTGGAAGAGGCTGAGCGCCTCGGCGCTGAGGTCACCAACCAGGAGTCCTATATTACCGGCGACAAGGATTTCCAGGCGACGATAACCAAAATTCGCCGAGCTGATCCGGAAATGGTATTCCTGGCCATGCCCTGGGCGGACGCCGGGGCGATCATCGGTCAGATGGGGCAGGTCGGATATTTGCCGACCCTCATGGGCCCGGGACAGTTGAGCACCGAGGACCTGATCGCGATGACGGGCGACTACTCTGAGGGCCTTAGAGCCAACGCGCAGTATTTCCGTGAAGATACCCGCGCCGTATCTCAGAACTTCACTTCCGGCTACGAAGACATGTTCGGTGAACTGCCGCATGACCATGCCGCACTGGCCTACGACGCCCTGATGCTGGTCGCAAATGCCGTTGAAGATGTCGGCTTTGATCGAGACGCAATTCGGGACGCCCTTGCTGACACCGAGAGCTATGAGGGTGTGACGGGTGGAATCGAGTTCGACGAGAACCGCGATCCGATCAAGGAGTTCGTCAAGATCCAGATCATTGATCAACGATGGACTGTCGCCGAAAACTAGCGTTGGACTCCTCACTCAGTTGGAAGCGGTGAAATAGAATCAATTTGCGGACCGGGCGTGCTCGGTCCGCACAATCTTACTCAAAGGTGACATAGGTGTTTGCGCAGCAATTGTTGAATGGTTTGGCGCAGGGTAGCATGTACGCGCTCGTAGCAGTGGGAATGGCTCTCATCTTCGGTACGCTGCGGCTGGTTACGTTCGCGCACGGCGAAGTCTTCATGCTGGGCGCATTTATCGCCTACACGACCGTGTCGGTGTGGAACGGGCCGATTCTGCTCGGTATTCTGCTGGCTGTCGCAGCAGCCGGCGCGTCCGGGGTCCTTATGGAGTTCGTGGGGTTTCGGCAACTACGAAATGCCCCGCATCACTCTTCGCTGCTGGTGACGATCGGATTCTCTATCGTGTTCATAAACCTCGCGCAACTGATCTGGGGCGCTGAGACTCGGTCGTTTCCGCGCGATCTGGCACCGGTGCATGTGGATTTCATGGGATTCACGTTCTCCTCGATGCAGATCATCGTATACATACTTACGATCTCAATCCTGGTAGTGCTGCAATTCACAATGAACCACACCAAGCTCGGGCGGGC
>JAWLDL010000333.1:0-3369 GCA_041686675.1 Spirochaetia bacterium
CAGGACTTTCGAAACATCGCCAGCTTCGAGGCCGACATCTACTTCGACGGTACCTTCGAGACCAAGCTCAACGAAGTGTTTCTCGCACGCCTCACCGATCTGCTGACGCTGGAGACCAAGATCGAGCAGCAAACCGGCAGCGGTGAGGGGCTGACCTTCCTCTACCTTGGGCCGATTTTCACCTGGACCCCCAACTTCTACACGATCTCACGTTACGGTATCGGCTACCGCACGGACGGGGTCATCGGGCACGAGGTGGACGTCGAGGCGAATTACGAATCTGCAGAGTTCTTCGTGGGAGGCGGCGTTCGGGCCCGGGCCCTGCCGGGAGACGACGTCTGGTACGTCATTCCGTCCCTCGGCGGCAAGGTGTTTCCCGGTGACAGGTTCGGCGTCATGGCGAAGTACTTCTTCAGCTACAATAACGACGAGGAGATAAGCAACGCCCTGTGGAGCGAGGTCGACTACGCAGTCAGCGATACCGTAACGGTGAAGCTCGGCGGCACCGGCGAGATCGGCGAAGACCCCTACCGCTCCGACCAGCCCGACATCTCCTGGTCGGCGCTGACAGGTGCCACCTTCAGGGCATCCCCGACTGTCAACATCCGCTACCATCTGGAGTACCTCGGCCGCGTCAACTACGAGGACGGAATCCGCAATCTCATTCTCGTGGACTGGCGCTTCTGATATCGACCAGATAGCGTACGCCCCGGCGCGCCTGTGGTGAGTCTGCGGCATCCGCCGGTCCGGCGGGCCGCACCTCCCGGTATGAGAGCTCGCGCCCCGCGGCGTCCTCCACGCGCACCTCGGCGTCCGACGGAAGGTTACGCACCACCACGGCGAGGTCGGGATGGAGCTCCGCGGCTTCCCTGCTCATCCGGATCACGAGCGTCCCGTCCTCCATCACCGGCGAAACATCGGTGGCGTGGCGTGAGCGCCAGAACTCACCGAAGCTCGTGAGGTCACCCATCCAGGCGTTCATCTCCGCCGCCCGCTCCATGAGGCGGCGTTGTGCGCGCAGCTTGTGGTCCTGGTCTCTGGTATCGGAGGGGTGGTTCAGAAGTACGGTCAGGCTGGTGTTCGCAGCGTTTGCCTCGAAGACATCGATCCAGGTCGTCGCCGCCTCATCCACCGTCTCCGGGGTGAGGAATCCCAGCGAGTCGTCGAGGGTCAGCGGAATCTCTATGACATTGGAAAGCGGCGAGAAGGGAAGGCGCCGCCTCGTCGCAAAGAACGGAAAGGTCGTCAGCACGTCGTTCGCGGAGAAGGTGGAGTCGTAGAGGTACCCGCTGTCGTCGAGAACTCCGATGAGCCCCTCGTGGAAGGCGAGATCGCCGGCACGAAACGCCACCGTGTTCTGCCCCGGTATGTCCCGATCGAGGAGCTCCTTGCTGACCCGCACCTCCCCGAAGAGGGTTACCTGCTTCGTCGGCTCGTACTCGGCGTAGGTAACCGAGCGGCTGCCAAGCGGTGCGGTATCGAGCTGCGTGTAGTGGGAGACCGTGTGGGAGCCGATATCGAAGCCTCGCGCCGCGAGCTCGCGTACGGCGGCCTTGTTCTCGGGCACCTCGTAGTAGGCGATGTCCTTCCAGTCGGTGAAATACTTGGTGTTTTCGAAGAACGTGGCCGACGCATCAAATGATTCGGCGAGGTCTGCAAACTTCAGCGAGTCCACGAAGGAGGTCTGCGCATCGACATCGTGGGAGAGGATGAGTGCGGTGGGGCGGGCATCGGGAATCGTGTGCAGATAGACCGCCGGAAACGCCGTGCTCTCATAGACGGCCTTTGCGAAGAGCAGGATGACGTCGGAGGATGGCTCGAAGGAGTTCACGAAATCCCGCTGCGCCTCGAAGTCGTGTCCCACGCGCGGCAGCATCACCGACTCCACCCAGGAGAGGCCGAGGAGATACGTCATTCCGCGGCCGAAGTAGTTTCGCACCAGCCCCGCGGCGCCGTCATCGAAGCGGGCAAGCACCCGCGCCTCCGGGCCCGGGCCGCCGTAGCCGTGGCTCCAGATGACCTCGTCGTAGATGTGCTCGGGCCCGTTTCCGAGCGATATCTCCCGCTCCCGCGGATGGTCGATGTAGGAGAGCGCCGGGTCATCGCCCGTGAAGCGCAACCTGTATCTGCCCTTCTGCGGCAGACGATCCTGCACGCCGAGTAACGGATAGAGGCTCGACCCGACCGGACTCGGCGCGACCAGCACCCCGCCGTCCTCCACGTAGCGGTAGAGAGCGTTCGACCAGCCGGTCTCGAGGACATCGTTGTAGAAGCCGCCCGAGAGGTAGGCAACCGGGTAGGCGGCAAGCTCATCCGGCTCGGCGACGATGTCGTAGGGGATGCCGAAGGTCTCGAGCATACCGCGAAGCGTTCGCGCGGAGAGCTCCACCGAGCGGGCGGCGGCCGCCGCCGCTTCGGCGCGGGCAGGCGAGGGGGCGGCTCCGTCCGCCGCTGTCGCCGCAGGGGCGCCGGGGCTTCGGCCCCGCGCGGCCGCGGGCTCCGGGATGACGATGGCAGCCCGCAACACCGGCCCCTCGGCAGCCTCGGCAACCGCGGCCGCCGGCAGAGCGAGACCTGCAGCGACGAATAGTGCCGCCAGGGCCAAAACGCGCAATGGGATGGGGGCGAGGACGGGCGCGGGGGCGGGCGTGAGGCCGAGCCAGGGAAACCCGCGTCTCCGCGATGCCGGTGACACTCGCCGCCTCGCTTGCTCCATCTTCCGCGGCATCATCCGCGGCATCACCCGCTCCAGAAGAGGCGTCGCACCTCCTCGTTCTCGAGCACGGCAACGGCCAACACGTACCATGCAGTGGCCGCAACGCTTCTGTAGGTGGTGAACTGATGGGGGACTTCGCGGTCGGCGTACTGGAATCCGCCGTTGTCGTGGCGGTACGGGTGCATCGCCTCCACGATCTGTAGGGCCGCCGCCGGGTCACCGGCCTTGCCATGGGCGGTGGCCACACCAAGCGATCCCTCCATCCACAGCGGAGCAACATCGCTCCAGGTTGCATCAGGATCGCCGAAGTACACCTCGTTGATTACATCGTTCTCGTAGACCGAGCTGTTTCCGTAGGGGATGTAGCCCGCATGGCCGTCGCGCTCGATGAGGAAGCGGCGGTCGACCGCCTCGAGCGTCGCCTCCGCGCGCTCGCGGTTCTCGCGTGCCAGGAAGAACATGGCGCCCCAGGAGGCCGTGTCGAGCGGGAGAACCTCATCGCGCGTGCGGTCGGGGTTTACCCCCCGAATGAGCTGCTGCGCCTCGGTCGACCACAGAGACTCCAGCCCCTCGGCCATCGCGGCGGCCGCCTCTCGATATGTCTCCTCACCGGTGAGATGGTAGAGGTCTCTCAGGAGAAAGTAGGCGTCGAT
>JAWLDL010000334.1:0-3367 GCA_041686675.1 Spirochaetia bacterium
CTTCCCGGGCGACCGTCGAGGCGGAGTAGACCGAGGCACCGGCTTCGTTCACCGTGACGACGGGGATCCGCCCGGCGCCACCGTCCGCCGGGCCGACGACCTCCTGCAGAAACGCCGATGCCTCCCGCCCGCCGGTTCCGTTTCCGACCGCAATGACCTCGAGGCCGTACTCGGCGAGAAGATGCCGTACCCGGCGCGCCGCCTCCTCGCGGCGATTCTGCGGCTCCAGCGGATAGATGGCCTCGTTGTGGAGAAGCCGCCCCTGCGCGTCGAGGCAGACCACCTTGCAACCGGTGCGAAAACCGGGGTCGACGGCGAGCACCGGGCGCTCGCCGAGCGGCGGCGCGAGGAGGAGCTCGCGCAGGTTGGAAGCAAAAACGGAGGCGGCCGTCTCGTCGGCGGCGGCCTTCAGCCGCCCCTTCGCCTCGGTCTCCAGGGACGGTGCGAGGAGGCGACGGTAGGCGTCGACTGCCGCCTGCTCGATCTCGTCGGCTCTCTCTCCCCGGCCACGAACATAGCGGGCGCGAACCGGGGAGAGCGCGCGTTCTTCCTCGGGAAGAACATGCACCGTGAGAACTCCCTCGTGCTCGCCGCGAAACATAGCGAGCACGCGGTGCGACGGCGCCCGCCCGGCGTGCTCGTCCCAGTCAAAGTAGTCTTTGTAGACGTCCTCGCGCGCCGCGCCCGTGGAGGCGCCCCCGCGCCCGCCGGCGCCCGCTGCGGCGCCGGTGCCGCCGCCCCCTTTCCCGGCACCGCCCTTCCGCCCACGCCGGGGCGCACGTTTGGCAGTGATATGGGCCCGCGCGGCGAAAAGCTCACGAAGCTCGGCGCGCAGCTCCGCATCCTCGCTTATCCACTCCGCAATGATATCCCGGGCGCCGGCAAGCGCCGCGTCGGCATCGACCACCCCGGCCTCGACGTCCACGAAATCTACGGCCTCCCGCGACGGGGCGACATCCTCCGACGCAAGTATGCGCCGGGCGAGCGGCTCGAGCCCCCGCTCACGGGCTGCGGTCGCGCGGGTCTTTCGCTTCGGGCGGTACGGGAGGTAGAGGTCCTCCAGGGCGGCGCGACTCTGTGCCGCCTCGAGCGCGGCGGCAAGCTCAGGCGTCAGGAGCTCGCGCTCGCGGAGGGAGTCGAGTATCGCCGCTCGCCGGGTGTCGAGCTCTTCGAGTTGGGTGAGGCGATCGCGCACGAGCACGAGGGTGTCCTCGGCCATCTCTCCGGTACGCTCCTTTCGGTAGCGGGCGATGAAGGGGACACCGGAACCCTCCGCGAAGAGGGCGGCGGCTCCGGCAACGTGGGCGGACTCGAGGCCCAGCTCTGAGGCAATGGTTGCTATGTGTTTCTGATTCATCGTACGGCTTTGTCCTCGGGCGCGTCGGCGCTGCCCGCCAAGTTCTGTCTGAAGTGAAGATCGAACCACGCGAGTCCGGTTGTCTCCTGCCGGTACCACATCTCATCGGAGAGGTTGAGAAAGGCGTGATCACCCTCCGGATAGACGATGAGATCGACGGGGCGTCCGGCCTCCTTGAGCGCCGCGGCGTAGCGCTCCGACTGGCGAACATGGACGGTCTGATCCTGCCCTCCGTGGAAGAGCAGCACCGGCGGCAATGCGTCGTTTATATGGTGAATGGGACTGAGCTCGCGTAGGCGCCGCTCGGAGAAGAGGCGAAAGGTGAACGAGTGCTCGAAGGCCTCACCTTCCTTCATCGCTACGAGGTCCGTCGGGGCGCATTCGGCAAACACAAATGCCGGTGAGAAGCCATCGTATTCCATAGTCGAGGCGGCGAGAAGCGCGAGGTGCCCGCCGGCGGAAACGCCGTAGAGGCCCATGTTGTGCGCATCGTAGCCGTAACGCGACGCCTGCTCTGCCAGCCAGCGTATCGCCACCCGCGTGTTCTCGAGCGGTCCGTCGAACCCGCGGAGGAGATTCGTGGTGTAGTTCACCGACGCAACGAAGTACCCGGCCTCCCGCATCCGCCGCAGGAATCGATCCACCACGCGGATCGTGATCTTATCACCATGGATCCATGAGCCCCCGTGGAAGAACACCACGATCGGTGGGGTGCCGCCGGGGAACTCCGCGAGCGGCTCATAGATGTCGAGATGCTGGTCCTTGATGGTACCGTCTCTGTAGACGAGGTCACGATGCACGACGCCGTCCGCAGGCGGCTTTGCTTCGGACTCTCTGACGAGGGTACGTATGGTTCCCGGCATGGGTACGACCAACCCCTGCACTGCAGGAATGAAAATGAACGCCGCAGCAACGGCGACGATGATCACGACGAGGATGGATAATACTCTCACTGGGGTGAATATGGCAGCAGGGGGGACAAGGGTCAACGCCGACCCTCGACACCGCCGCGGCCTGCCTGTAGGATCGGCGTATGAAACGACACATCCTATGCGGGGCCGCCATTCTTTTCCTGGCCGCCTCCGCCCTTTCGGCTCAGTCGGTATCCGTGGTGGATACCAACCTCGGACAGCGCATGCTGCAGCTCTTTCCCGAGCTCTCCGAGGGCTATATCGATCTGAACTCCAACGGGCAGCTCGACCGTTTCCAGGACATGGATGAGAAGGTGCCCGAGTCACTCATACAGGACAACACGCTCCAGGTGCAGGAGGTGCTCGACTTCGTGATCGATCACTTCCGCTTCTTCACCGTCGAACGCCTCGAAGAGATTCGCGCCGCCGTCGAAAACGCCGAGGGCGATATCCCCGAGATCATCGCCATTTCCTACGGCAACCGCCTCGCCCGGGCCATAGAGGACAAGCGCGAGTTCGGCGCCGACGACCTCTACCTGCCGCCTTCCGTCCTCGCGCGTGCGCAGGAGGAGATGCAGGGCTACATCGCCACCATGCTTCACTCCTTCCGAAAGGAAGAGGGCGAGTTCGCCCGCCGCTTCTCCGACGCGCGGGAGCAGCTCTTCTCCATGATGGAGGCGGGCTACCCGCTTCCCCGCATCGGTGACGCGGACCAGTCACTGCTCGCAAGTGCCATGATCCATACCATCATCACCACGGGTGATGACGATCCGCAGCGGGTGAAGGCCGCGATCCGCACGCTCGGCAGAATGCAGGCCGAGGAGGCGATTCCCCGGCTCGAGTCACTTCTCGACTCACAGGAGTTCCGCATCGCCGCGGTCGAGGCTCTCGGCGAAATCGGGAACAACACCGCACGCGGCATCCTCACCTCCGCGCTCGAAGAGAGCAGCCCCGGGCCCTACCAGAACGCGGTGATCCGCGCCGTGGGGCGCGTGGGCGGGTCGGAAAGCGCCGAGCTCATCACCGATCTTGCCGAGGCGACCCGCAACGCCGGGGCCGACGGCGAGGGGGAGGACGCCGAAGGCGCGGGGCCGGATTC
>JAWLDL010000335.1:0-3364 GCA_041686675.1 Spirochaetia bacterium
GAGGCCGGGGAGACTGCCTTTGCCTGGGCCTATCATCGCGGACAATTCGATCAGCGCGCTGACTCGGCCGCTCAGGCACTGCGTCTCATGACCGGGGGCATGGAAGTCGAGGTCCACTGCGCCCAGGTCGTCGTTCTTCTCGGCCAGCTGGGGGAGCCCGAGCTCACGCGGATCCGCGAGTATCTGGTGAATCCCGTCGACTCGGAGCTGGTCCCTGTTGATCCGCGACGCGACCGCGATGCGGCGCCCTCCCCCGGGGCACCACCCTCACCCCCAGGAGAGACCGGCGGCATGGTGGAAGCGCTGCGTGACCCGGAGGCTCGCGAGAAGATAGCCCGCCGCCTCGGCCTTGCAATGAGTCGGGCGGACCTCGATCTGCTGTGCGCCCACTTCTTCGATGCCGAGGGACGTGCGCCCACCGGCGTCGAGCTCGCGGTCATCGACACCTACTGGTCGGACCACTGCCGCCACACCACCTTTCTCACCGAGCTTTCCGGTATCGTGATAGAGGCTGAGCCGGCACTCGACGGGGTCCGCCGGGACTACGAGCGCTATCGAAGCCTTCGCCGTGAGCTCGGCCGAACCGGCCCTGAGACGCTCATGGATATGGCAACCATCGGTGCGAAGGCATTACGCGCAAAGGGCATGCTTGACGACCTCGAGGTCTCCGAGGAGGTGAACGCAGCCTCACTCCGGGTTCCCGGCCCCCGCGGCGAGCCGTGGTTACTCATGTTCAAGAACGAGACTCACAACCATCCGACCGAGATCGAGCCCTTCGGCGGGGCTTCTACCTGCCTCGGCGGCGCCATTCGGGATCCGCTTTCGGGACGGTCCTACGTCTATCAGGCGATGCGGGTAACCGGCAGCGCGGATCCCCGCACCCCCGTCTCCGAGACACTCCCCGGCAAGCTCCCGCAGCGAACCATAACCACGGAAGCTGCCCGCGGGTTCTCCTCCTACGGGAACCAGGTCGGCGTTGCGACGGGATTTGTCGACGAGGTCTACCACCCCGGCTATGTGGCGAAACGGCTCGAGCTCGGCGCGGTCTGCGGCGCGGCACCGGAGGCACAGGTCAGGCGTGATGCGCCCGTTGTCGGTGATCAGATCCTGCTCGTCGGCGGGCGCACCGGGAGAGACGGCTGCGGCGGGGCGACCGGCTCGAGCAAGGCTCACGACGAATCATCCATCGAGCAGGCCGGCGCCGAAGTCCAGAAGGGCAACCCTCCGGTCGAGCGTGCCCTGCAGCGACTGTTCCGGCGGGCGGACGTCGCGCCCCTCATCAAGCGGTCCAACGACTTCGGTGCGGGCGGTGTCTCCGTTGCGGTCGGCGAGCTCGCCGACGGCGTGGATATTCTCCTCGACGCGGTGCCGGTGAAGTACCGGGGACTTACCGCGACAGAGCTCGCGATCAGCGAGAGCCAGGAACGTATGGCGGTAGTGGTCGACCCCTCCGACGCCCATCTGTTCATCACACGGGCCTTCGAGGAAAACCTCGAGGCGACCCCCATCGCCACGGTAACCGACACCGGCCGGCTGCGTATGTACGCGGGCGATTCGGTCGTGGCCGATATAGACCGTTCCTTCCTCGACACAAACGGCGCGCCGAGGACGGCCCGCGCTTTCATTCGGGCTCCCACCGACAGCAGCGGTTCGGGCGGGGCGCAGCCGGCCACGGATGCAGGCGGGGCATCCGGAACGGCCTCATCGATCAGTGCCGATGGCTGGCTCTCGCGACTGCGGGAGCTCGACGTTGCCGGACGACGGGGTCTCGTTGAGACCTTCGATCCGACGATCGGTGCGGGTACCGTCCTCCTGCCCTACGGCGGGCGCTTCCAGGGGACACCCGAGGAGGCGACGGTATGCGAGTTTCCTGCAGCCGCGTTTTCACGGGACTCCGGAGAATCCGCCGCGGCCGCGCCGGTGAGCGCCATGGCCTACGGCTTCGACCCCGTGCTCTGCGAACAGTCGCCCTACCATGGCGCCTACCTCGCGGTGGTGGAATCCGTCTGCCGACTGCTCGCCGTCGGCGCCTCCCTGTCGGCCATTCGTCTGAGCCTGCAGGAGTACTTCCCCCGTCCCGGCGACGATGCCGAGCGCTGGGGACTGCCGGTGGCGGCTCTTCTCGGGGCCCTCGGCGCGCAGCTCGACCTTGGCGTGCCTGCCGTCGGCGGCAAGGACAGCATGTCCGGTACCTTCGAGCATCTCGACGTGCCTCCCACCCTTGTGTCCTTTGCCGTATCGAGCTTTCCCGCCGACCATGCGACCAGTGCGGCTTTCGGGGAGACCGGCTCCGCGATACTTCTCCTCGAGACGCCCTACGGTGCCGACGGCCTCCCCGATGTCACGGCACTCAACGCCCATGCGTCGCTCCTCTCGGACCTGCGGGAGCGGGGGGCGCTGCGCGCGGCCGCCACGATTCGCGCCGCCGGCCTGCCGGCAGCCCTGTCCCGCGCCTCCCTCGGGAACCGGATCGGAGCCGAACTCGATCTCGCCGCCATTGGTGAGCCCGCAGCGTCGCGTTACGGGAGCTTCTACGCCGAGGTTCCCGCCGACGAGGCCGACCGTCTTGCGGCCGCCGGCCGGGTGCTCCGCATCGGGACCACCGGCGGCGAGAGCATTCGTACCGCCGAATGGTCGATTCCCCTTTCGGCGGTTGCCGAGGCGCTCGAGGGGCCGCTCGAGGGTGTGTTTCCCGTGCGGGCCGCGGCGGGCGCCGGTGCGCCGGGCTCGTCGCGCCCGGCCACCCGGTCACCGGACGCCGCCGCCGGCCGCCGCACCACCGGCCTCGCGCGCCCCCGTGTGCTCATCCCGGTGTTTCCCGGGACGAACTGTGAGATCGATACCACGCGGGCCTTCGAGGCGGCCGGCGCCGAGGTCGAGGAAGTGGTGTTTCGAAACGTCGGACCCGATGTGACCGCCGAATCCGTCGATCGTCTCGCAGCCGCCCTCCGGCGCTCGCATATCCTCGCACTCGCAGGGGGCTTCAGCGCGGGCGACGAGCCGGATGGTTCGGGGAAGTACATTGCGGCGGCGTTCCGCGCCCCGCGTCTCGCCGAGGCGGTTACCGAGCTTCTCGAGACCCGTGACGGGCTGGTTCTGGGCATCTGCAACGGGTTTCAGGCTCTCGTGCGGCTCGGTCTCGTGCCCTTCGGCGAGATCCGGCCCCGCACCCCCGAGGACCCCGTCCTCGCGGCGAACTCAATCGGACGTCACGTCGCCACGATGGTCCGCACCCGGGTCGCCTCGAGCACGAGCCCTTGGCTGCGGGCCGCGGACCCGGAGCGGGTATACGCGGAGCCGATATCGCACGGCGAGGGGTGCTTCGTGTGCGGGGAGGAGCTCCTACACTCCCTATGGGGGAATG
>JAWLDL010000336.1:0-3352 GCA_041686675.1 Spirochaetia bacterium
TCCGCGGGCGGCGCGCGCCGCCAAACGGGTGTACGTCTGGACGGTGAATGATGTCGAGACGGCGGTGCGGCTCGCCGACGCGGGGGTGGACGGCCTCGTCACCGATTTCCCCGGCCGGATCGCCGCAGCGCTCGCCTGACGCGTGCAGGTGCCTGGTGCATCCCGGGGGACGCATCGGGCCTTACTGAAGCAGTGCCTCCTCGGCGAGATAGGCCTCGACCGAGACGATCGGCTCGTGCGAGTAGGCGCGGCTTTCCTGGCCGGCACGAACACTGTGGGTCTGCCCGATGAGGTTTTCAATGGCGACGTCGCCCTCCGTGACCTGCAGACTGATGCCGTCGTACACGAAATCGGTGCCGCGCACCGAGGCCGTGGATACCGGACTGACCACCCGGAAGTCGCTTCGCCGTTCATCGGCGCTGCGAACGCGCGCGTTCACCTTGCCGAAGGGCATCGAGAGACTTGCCTGGTCAACGTCTTCGCGCTCGGCGAGCTCTGCGATGGAGACCTGAGAGAGCGGGGACACATCGACCTCGGAGCGGCCAATCGTAATAACGGCCCGGCCGCGAAAGCCCGTGGCAACGAGATCACCGGCTGCAAGCACCATGCCTTCCTCCGCACGCTCCCAGCCGCCCGCCGAGCCGGACACGCGTACCGTGCCGTCCACCGAGGCGATGCGCGCCTCGAGAGCCGCGAATGCCGGTACCGCGAGTGCAATGAGAAGTGCCAAAATCACGTATCGTTTCATCGAGAACCTCCGTCATCCTGAATTCGCCCGCGCCCTCACAGGGAGAGCTCGATGCGGGCGAGCAGTTGCCCGTGCGGATCAGTGTTTTCCACGAGTCCCGCATTCTTTACCAAATCACTCGGAAAAAACATATCACCCTCTATCGCAAATCTCAAATCGGAAAACGGACGAATTTCGAGTGTTGTTCCGATTTCGGTACCGACATACCCGGTTTCGGCGTCCGACGGGAGACCGGCGACGGTCCCCGCCCCCTCGACGGGCCGATAAGCCGCGGCGACGGACACGGCCGTGCGAAGTCCTTCGCGGGGACCTGCTCCGATGTCCACCGGCTGCAGGGAGTAGTCCAGCTTTGCGAACGCGACGTTGGAAAGAAGGAGTGGTGTGAAACGCAGAAGCGAGGGAGCGGTGATCGGTGCGAAATGGCGGGCGGTGCCGCTTTCAGTCGGGGAGAAGCGGGAGAAGTCGCGCTCACCGCCGGCCCAGCCGAGCTGCAGCTCTGCGCGGCTCATTGCGAGCTCCGGAGCAAACGCTCTCAGGCTCGCCCCCGCAGCCGCGGCCAGCGTGGAGTAGGTTTCCCCGCTGTCATCGGAATCGGCAAAGTAGCGGGATGCGCGGCCGATACCGTAGAGGGTGTAGAACACCCGCCGGGAAAGCGGTCCGGTAAGCGTCAGGCTGCCGTAGAGGCCGTCGGCCCCGTCGGTGGAATCGAGCTCGCTCGAAGGGAGCTCGGGGAGGTCGAGATGCCCTACGGCGTCCACGATGATGCTCTGTCGGCCGAGAAGCTCGGGGAAGGCGAGCTCTGCCCGCCCGAGCAGGTGGGTCGGCCCGAAGAGATTATCCTCGTCGAGCAGATCTCCGGTGGTCAGCCGGACGTCCGTCGAATCGCGAAACAGGAACCCCGTATACGCCGACTGGACCCGGAAGGTTACGACCGGCGCGACGATTCCTACAGAGAGTCCGTCTGCCGGTGTGTCCACCACCAGGCCCGTGGTATCCCGAAGACCGAACCTGCCTGCGGTGAGCTCTGCCACGGTGCCGCCGCCGGCGGCGGAAATCGGGACACGCGCGAAGTACCGGGCCCGGTCGAGTGCGGGAATGAACTCGCCCTCGGATTCAGCAGCGCCTTCGTCGTAGCGATAGCTGTACCCGCCCGCTATCTCGATGTCGCTGTCCGGTGAGAGTATCCACGAAAGAGATGCGTCGGCCGCTGTTTCGGTGAAGATGTCGGTTTCCCGGGTGTGCTCGGCGCCGACCTCGCTCGAGAGGTCGATGTCGAGCTCGGCGGCTGTGGCCCGGGAAGGACCGATCAACAGGATAACGAGGGCCGGCAGAATGACCAGGCCCCCGGCGCGTTTCATACAAAACCTCATGATCGGTCCTCCGTCCATTCGCTCCATTCGATGGCGTTTCCGATCATCCGTAAGGCCTGCACACCGGCAATGTCGTCGGTTGCGTCGACGCGGTCGAGGAGAACTCGCCGAAAACGCAACTCTCTGACTGCATACCGCGGGCTCGGTGCGAGCCGATACATGAGGCCGCCGGGAATATCAAAGGCCTTCATCACCAGGTAGGAGAACTCGGCCACCGTGAGCGGACTGTCCACCGGCCGGGAATCCCATCCCAGTCGGCTGCGAAGTCCCGGATTCAGTGCGGCATCCGGCGCGGCGGTGCGCGGCAGCATCCCTGATGCAACGAGGACGGCAAAGCCACCTTCCCGGTAGGTGACCTCCTCGGCGGTCTGCATCGCTGCGATAACCTCCATCTGGTCGGTGCCTGCCACGGTGACCAACGGAATAACCAGAAGCACGAGTGCAATCCACGTTTTCGCCATAGGTGGTACCCCCTATTGGTCCAACATCCTTATATTCCTGACAAGTTACCACTGCTATGTCGGCAAAGCAAAGAGAGGATTCATGAAACGGTTTTCACTTTTCCCGATACCCGGCGTTCTCTTCTTCGTCCTGCCCGTGCTCTTTGCCGGGGTCTTCTCGGCGTTGCAGTACGTGCAGCTCCTCGAGACGGCGGAAAACCGCTGGTACGACCAGCTCTTGCGTTTCAGGCCGTCAATAGAGGAACACGAGAACATACTGCTGCTCAATATCGACGACCGCGCCGTCGCGGCGCAGGGTGAGTGGCCGTGGCGGCGGGGAGCCATGGGCGACCATCTGCTCCGCCTCAGCGAGTTCGCGCCGTCGGCCCTCGTGCTCGACATAGAGTACATCGATCCCGGGCTTCTCGAGGTTGACGGTGATGACTACACCGAGGCGGTGCCGCGAACGGTGGAGGAAGAGTTCACGACACTGCGAAACAACGCCCGCAGCGCCGGCGAGGCCCTGGACTCCGGCGCTCTCGACGCGGCTTCGGCCCCGCTGTACTTCTTCGATCTTGCCGACGAGCTTCGTCTCTCTCAGCGCCGGATCGAGCGGGAGCTCGAGGCGGCGGTCAGAGACGGCGACCGCCACCTCGCAACCGCGTTGTCGTTGTCTGCACCGGTGTATCTCCCGATTGTGCTCGCCGCCCGTGAGGAGCAGGCGATCGGCCTCGAGTCGCCGGAAGCTGCGCGTATGTTCTCGATTACCGTCGAGGGCGAGGCGGAGCGCACCG
>JAWLDL010000337.1:0-3349 GCA_041686675.1 Spirochaetia bacterium
TGCCGTGCCTGAACGAAGACTTCCACCACGGCCGCCGTGAGCCGCTGTTCGAGCTGGTCTCTCTCGGCCGAACGTGCGGTTGCTGCGCCTTTGCTCGCACCGATCCGTCCAATAGCCGGGAGGTTAACCAGCGGTATGCTCAGGCGGGCCACACCGGTGTAGATCTCTTCCTCGAAGTCGAGAGGACTCTCGCTCATCGGCGAGGGGGCCTCATGCATGGGGGTCACCAGGTTGGCCTCCTCATAGCGCGTGTACTCGCCACGCAGTGACAGTGAGGGCATCAGCCCGCTGCGGGCTTCCCAGACGCTTCGCTCGGCGGCCCGCGTGCGCCACTCCGCCGCCTCCAGCGAGGGGTTCGCGGCGTCGAGCCGGCGGACGGCGTCGGCGAGTGAGAGCTCTGCGGGTGGGGACGCGCCCGCTTCGGTCGGTTCGGCCAAGGCAGTCTCCGCCCAGGCCGCCGGGGCGGCCCCGACGACCGCGATCGCCATCAGGATCAGAACCCGGTTCCATCTCATGCGTGCACTTCCCATATCGGCCTCCTCGTGTAGTTAACACTAACTAACATTGCGACCCCACCCAGACACTCTCCGGGGTCGACGACCCGCCACCGCTCACGCCGACACCATGGTCACCACCGAGTCGGCGAGGGCCTCACCGCGCCGCCTGAGGTCGAAGTCGTATCCCCGCAGGCGCCACTGCGTGACGAGCAGCCGCAACGGCCCGAGCGTCGACATGACGAGGTTATCCAGGGGGACATCGGAGCGGAAGACACCTGAGTTGATGCCTTTCTGCAGTATGCCGCGGACCGTCCGCTCGGCGGTCGCCATGATCTGCAACACCGTCCGGGCGAGGGCGGGCTCGTTCTTGAAGATCTCCTCCGCGAAGAGCACTCCGGACGTTGCCGGTGATTCGGCAAAATGGGAGATATGCCGGCGAAAGACCTCCCGAAGCTGTTCCTCCGGGGGTGCCTCGGAATCGGCTATCTCGGTGAGCGCGCCCACGCTCCAGCCGGCGAAGTACTCGAGTATGGCGACGAGAATGGCGTGCTTGTTCTCGAAGTGCCGGTAGAGAGCAGGCTCGGAGATGTGCATACTGCTGGACAGATTCTTAATGGTCAGCTCCTGAATGCCCTGCCGTGCGATGATCTCCACAGCGTTCTCGATGATCTCCCGCTGCCTCTCCGTCAGGGTCACGCATCTGCTCCTTAGTGAGTATTCACTAACAAGATAGCAGCTCCGTCTTGCGGCGTCAAGCCCGGGGGCCCCAAGTCCGCCCGGTTTCTCCCGATTCCGCCCCGTGCTCAATTTTTTCCTTGCGCTCGCAGATAGGTTCTTCTACCATTTGGAGACAGGAGCAACGGCGATGTGACAAAGGAACTCACTGGAAAAGGAGGAAGTCATGGAAGCAATCGAAGCGGTAGTTAGCGCTGCGGGATCGTTCGCCTGGGGGCCGGTGATCATCACGATCCTCTTCGCTTCTGGCATCATCCTGACTGTCGGTACGAAGATCGTTCAGTACCGCAGAATCGGCAAGGCGTTCAAGTACCTCTTCTCCAAGGACGTAACGGGAGAAGGGGACATCAAGCCCTTTGCCGCGTTGATGACTACCCTGTCGGCAACCATCGGTACGGGAAACATCGGTGGTGTCGCCACCGCGATCGCAGCAGGCGGTCCGGGAGCCATCTTCTGGATGTGGGTCACTGCGGTTTTCGGAGGAGCGATCAAGTTCGCGGAGGCGGTGCTGGCCGTCCGATACCGGACCACCGACGAGTTCGGTGAGAAGTCCGGTGGCCCGATGTACTACGCCAGCGTCGGTATGGAGGAGCGCTACGGCGGGAACTGGAAGTGGCTCGGCGTGCTCTTTGCCATCTTCGCCTTTGTCGCCTCCTTCGGCATCGGCAACATGGTGCAGAGCAACGCCATCGCCGATGCAATGGAAGAGGCGATAGGGATGCCGGACTGGATCAGCGGCCTGGTGGTCGCAGTCCTTGTGGGTCTGGTCGTTATCGGCGGTATCAAGCGTATTGCCGCAGTGGCCGAGCGGCTCGTGCCCTTCATGGCGGTCATCTACGTCGTCGGATCGCTGTGGGTCATCTTCGCAAACGTCGAGTTTCTCCCGCGGGCATTCGGCTGGATCTTCGGCAATGCGTTCAACGGCAGAGCGGTGGCCGGTGGATTCCTCGGCGCGGTCGTCCGCTTCGGTGTGGCCCGGGGAGTGTTCTCCAACGAGGCGGGGCTCGGCAGCGCGCCGATCGCGCACGCCGCGGCGCAGACCGAGGACCCGGTGCGACAGGGGCTAATCGCATCCCTCGGGTCGTTCATAGACACCATCGTGATTTGTACGATGACCGCCCTGGTCATCTTCATTTCGCCGGTCATCACCATCGGCTCCGACGGCATGATGAACGTCCTGGACAATCTCGACGGCGCGGCGCTTACCTCCCGGGCGTTCAGTATGGCGCTGCCCATCGGCGGTGCATACATCGTGTCCTTCGGCCTGCTTCTGTTTGCCTTCACGACGATTCTTACCTGGTACTACTACGGCTACAAGTCTCTGGAGTACATCACGGGTGCGAAGGTCGCCGCCTACTACAAGTACGTCTGGGTACTGCTGGTGTTCCTGGGCTCGGTCGCTTCTCTGGGCTTCGTCTGGAACCTCTCCGACGCGTTCAACGGCCTGATGATTCTGCCGAACCTCATTGCGCTGGTTGGATTGAGCGGCATCGTCTTCAAGATGCTTCGGGATTACGAGGACAAGTACTTCCGCAAGCAGGCGTAACGGGTGCGCGGATGCGCCGCTGCGGCGGTGTGCGCGTTTTCGACACACACCCACACACAACGGGCCACCCGGGAGAACCGGGCGGCCCGTTTCTGGCTCTATACACGCCGTAGACCTACACCAGGTTTTCTATGCGGTCCGTTACTTCGGGCATCGAGAACTCTCCACGAGGCCGGTGGTGGCCGAGCAACGGTTTGAGGCGGCGTCGTACCCGGCTCAACAAAGGATGCGAGGGGGCGTTGTCTGCAAGCGCCTCGGTGTACTTACCGGCTTCCGTAAGGACCCCCTCGATCTTTGACTGAATGATGAAGAAATCCAGACCGATGCTGTTGAGGGCGATGGTTGCGCGCCAGGTCTGCCCCTGTTCATAGTAGCGCTCGGGTACCGCGAGGTTTTCCTCCGCCAGCCGCAGGGCTTTGCGGGCCATCTTCTCCAGGCTTCGGTAATCATGAAGCGGTGTCTCCTCGTAGGCCATGGACAGATAGGTTGCCGTGGTACGGATGACTTCCTGTAGCGCGGCGAGCTTGGTCGGGTAGTCGTTCGCCTCTTTGAGGCGTTCCTGATGTCGTTC
>JAWLDL010000338.1:0-3345 GCA_041686675.1 Spirochaetia bacterium
CGATTCTCAGCGCGAGCAGCGCGACGCCCTCGACGAGGAGCGCATCCGGGAGCAGGCACGTGTAAAGGGGACGGGGGAGCTGCGCGACTATCTCAAAGAGGCCATCCTCGGGTTCTACCGCGCCTTCGACAATCAGACAGTCAAAGAGATAAACGCCACCTACAGCAACATCCGCAGGCTCGCAAACTTCGTGCGTTTCGATTACTACTTCCTGCTGCGCAAGTTCGACTCGAGCTTCCCCGAGGGGGAGTTCACCTATAAGCCGAAGTTCGATTCCCTGCAGGCCGAGTATGTCTCGGACGATCTCAAGGACTTCCTCGAGATAGCCTATCCGCTGGACAAACAGGCCAACTGGGATGCGGTGTTCGACGCCTTGCGTGCCTACAAGGGCGTGGAAACCATCGCCAGGTCGGAGTGGAAGAAGCTGGTCTCCCAGGTGGAGGATGTGCTCAAGTCGAACGTCCTCACGATGATCATCCAGCACGCGGACAAGAACCCCGCCTTCCAGCCGAGCTCCCGCAAGGTCAGCGAGCGGATCGTCGAGCCCTACCTCGAGAGCCTCAAGACCAGGGCCGAGTCAACGGTACAGAGCCTGATGAACGAACGGCGTACCGAAAAGGCCGACCAGCTCAAGCAGAAAGTCTTCGGCACCACCGCGATCTCGCGTACGAAATACTACACCGACACGGCGAATCTGGTATTCACCAAGCGCAACCTCGCCGGCTACGCCTATACCGAGCCTCTCAACTACCTCAAGGCCTTTCTGCTCGATTACGTGAAGAAGGACGTACGGGAGGTCGTGCGCGACATTCTGATCGTTCGCGGGCAGTGGTCGGATAATATCACCTCACAGCGCATGTCGGAGGCCTTTCATCAGGTGTTCACCATCGCCGATCAGGTGGTGAGGTTCGACGACAGTCTCGCCGAAGAGGGTGAGCTCGGGCAGAAGGTGAAGCGCGGGATGGGCCGCATCAAGGATCGCGATCCCGGTACCACGAAGCTGCTGAAGCAGACCCTCGACGAGGTGAACAAGCAGGCGCGAGCGATGATAATGGACTCCGCGCAGGCGCTCATCACCATGGCCAGGGATCTCAAGACACTCATCGAGGACTACGACAAGAAAAGCGGCGAGCTTCTTCTGAACTGGAGGGAGCTCGATTCCTACACCGAGCGGCCGCTCAAGGATCGTATGGTCGAGGTCTACCGCACGACCTACTACTTCGTGCAGCTTCTGCAGATGTACGTGAAAAAGCAGCAATCGTCCGGGGGCGGCGGAGAGTAGCCCGCGGGGTACGGGGCGCAGGCGGCGTCGGTATCGCCGGGCGGCGGCCCCGGCCGGCCCCCGCTGCACCCGCTACAGCGCGCCCTCGAGGGCGAGTAAGGAGCGCTTGGCTTCGGCGCCGCTTCCGTTGAGCGAGCGCAGCGCGTAGTTTCCGATATTCCCGGAGGCCGGTACGACCCGGTGACAGGGCACCACGATGGGGATGGGATTCGAGGCGACGGCATTGCCCACCGCGCGCGCGGCGTCCTTCTTGCCGATCTTCTTCGCGATCTCTCCGTAGGTCACCACGTCACCGTAGTTGATCTTGCGCAGCCGTTGCCATACGAGACGCTGAAACTCGGTGCCCTCGAACTCGAGGTCCAGGGTGAACCGCCTCAGTCGCCCCGCGAAGTACTCATCCAGCTGGTATTCCACCTCGCCGCATGCGTACTTGTTCTCCTCCGCTACGTAGTCCTCTCCCCAGTCGTCGACGGGCGCGAAGCCGATGCGAACGACAGTGCCCTTGCGCCTTACTGCTATGTACAGATTACCGATCGGGGATGGATACGTATGGGTGTAGACAAGCTCCGTGCTGTTCGCCATACGCCTTCGTTGAGCATAATAGCACTGAGGTCACGAAAAGAAAAGCAGGTCGACCGAATATTTCATTTGCTGAGATGGGATGTCTCCGTTATACTGCGCCGCATGGCCGACACGGTGACCGTCCTGCCGGTTCTTCCAGGCGATCGAAGGCTCGAGCGTGAGTTCATTTCGCTGCCGCACGAGATCTACGCGGGATGTCCGCAGTGGGTCCCCCGGTTCCGCAAGGGCGTTCGGCGGATGATCCGGCGCGAGCACCCCTATTTCGATCACGCCGACGCGCAGTTCCTCATTGCTCAGCGAAACGGGGACACGGTGGCTCGGCTTCTCGTGGTCTCGAATCGTCGCTACAACGAGCACCACAGCCGCCGCGACGCGCATTTCTACTACTTCGATGCGTTTGACGATCCCGGCGCGGTCGACGCGCTGTTTGCCGCAGCCCGGGAGTGGGCCCTCGATCGTGGCTGTGACGGCATCGCCGGCCCCATGCTCTCCGGTGGAGCCGCCGGTCACGGGGTTCTCGTCGACGGCTTCGAGCATCGCGCCGCGATGACGATGATGAGCTACAACTACCCCTACTACCGCGACCACCTCGAGCGGCAGGGGATGAGAAAGCGGGTCGACATGCTTTCCTCCAGGCTCCATCCGCCGACCTTTGAGCTTCCCGCCAGAGTGCGCTCGGTGGCGGAGAAGGTTCTCGCCCGGGGGCGATTCTCGGTGCTGCGGTTTTCCTCGAAGGCCGAGCTCAAGGCCGTCGCCGCAGAGGTGGTGCCGATGTTCAACCGCTCTCTTGCGGGGCATCTGCAGAACTATCCGCTGACCCAGGCGGAGCTCGACGAGCTCGCTTCCGACCTGCTCGAGGTCGCCGACCCCGAGCTCATCAAGATTCTCGCCTACGACGGCGAATACGTCGGCTTCCTCCTCGCCTTCCCCGATGTTTCCGAGGCACTGCGCCGCTCCGGGGGACGCCTCACGCCCTGGGCTGTCGTCGACATCATGCGTGAGTTCAAACGCACGAAGGACCTCGTGATAAACGGCGCGGGCATCCTGCCCGAATATCAGCGTCTCGGCGGCAACGCGCTCCTGTACCATGAGCTCGAACGCACCGCCAAGAGCCGCGACTTCACTCACGCCGATGTCACGCAGGTGGCCGAGTCCACCGATCTCATGCAGAGTGATCTCGAGCGGCTCGGCAGCGAAGTCTACAAGCGCCACCGGATCTACGAGATGTCGTTGTAGGGGCGGGCGGGGCGAGGCCCCTCGGTCCCGGTGCGAGGCCCCGGGGACCCGGCGCGGATGCCTCAGCCGGGCTCGGCTTCGGGAAACGGGGAGTGCCACTGCCAGCCCGTGCGCCCTGCTCGGCGGTAGTGCTCGAGTCGGCGGATGGTAATCTCGGCGAAGACCGGATCTATGTCGGCGGTGTCGCAGCGCCTGCCTTCGATCTCGGCGGCAAGGAGCGTGGTGCCGCTGTGGGCGAAGAGGTC
>JAWLDL010000339.1:0-3345 GCA_041686675.1 Spirochaetia bacterium
CGGACTCTACGCCGTCGGGACCGTCCTCTACATCACCGAGCAATTCAACTCGCCGGCCCTCGTTTCGGCATTCAACTTCCTTGCCTTCGCCCCTGCAGCACTGCTGGCCCGCCCCATCGGCAACCTGGTAGACCGGGCCTCGCGGAAGCATCTCATCGTGGGAAGCGATCTTGCCCGCGGCCTCCTGATGATCGTTTTCGGCCTCCTCGTCGCCTCCCTCGCCCACCCCTCGGCCCTGCTGCTTCTCGGCTTCGGGCTCCTCGCCGGTCTCGGGCAGGCGGTGTTCGTGCCGAGCGTCCACGCCTACATGCCCGACCTCGTCGGCCAGGCACATCTGCCGCGGGCAAACGCAGTCCGAGCGGGTAGCGGTCAGCTCAGTAACGCCGCCGGCATGGCGAGCGCCGGAATCCTCATCTCGCTGATCGGCCTCCCGCTGCTTCTGGTCGCAAACGGCATCTCGTTTCTCATCTCCGCGATTCCGGAGGCGGCGCTGCGTCCGGTCGCGTCGGGTCACACCCCGGCACGCGACGGCGGGAGCGGACACGAGCGGGGTGGCGGCACCGGCGGGCGGGGCGCGTTTCGCTCTGCGATCGCGGGGGACCGGCGCCTGCTCGCCCTCACCGTGATAAACACCGTGATGTACGGCCTCTCCGCGCCCCTCGTTGTGACCATCCCTTTCATGCTGCGGCAGTCCACCGATTCAGGTGATGTCCTCACGGGCCTCGTGTTTGCCGCAATGGTCGTCGGTGGCCTCGCCGGGTTCGCGGCCGCCTCCGTCGCCGCCCGTCGCTGGGGCCGCGAGGGCGGTATGATCGGTGTTGCACTTGTCGTGGGCGCCGGCGCGCTCGCCCTCGTCGCCGGCGCCCCGGGGCCGGCGACACTCTTCACCGCGGCACCACTTTTCGGCGCTACCGCCGCCGTCGTGCACGTCGGGGTCATCACCCTCGTGCAGCGCATTGCACCCTCCGGCGGACGCGGCCGGGTGTTTGCCGCAATCGAGGCCTACGGCGCCGCGGCGGCGCCGGTGGGTTATGTGGTCGGCGGATTGCTCGGGTCGATGCTTCTCGGACGGCTGCAGATCGTCTACGGAACGCTCGCCGCGGTGGTGGCGCTCGTGTTCCTCCTGACGATCAGCGCCCTGCGGCGGACCTGACCGAGGCCGCGTCCGGGCGCAGGGCCTCGAGCAGCATGGGTTGCAGCTCATCCATTCCGGCGTGCGGCAGGGGCTGCGAGGGTTCGAAGCCGTTCTCGAAATCGAAGGCGCCGAAGCGACGCACGAGTTCCTCGTTACGGGAAATGACGTGAACCGGAACCGAGAAGGTGGAGCTTCGCTCCGCAATGGGGATGCGGGGCTGGTGATCACCGATGATAATGGCAAGGGAATCGTCCTCGATGAAGGTGGTGAGGAAGTCCACCACCGTCTCGAGGCTGTATTCGATGGACGCAGTGTACCCTTCCGGATACTCACCGCCGCGCAGCCAGTCGTTGTCGAAGACCCGCCGGGGCAGATCGTTGTAGATGCTGCCGTCTCCGATCTCGTTCCAGTCCTCGATGAACGGCGGAAGCACGTTAAAGGGCACGTGGCTCGATACCATCACGTAGACGCCGAAGAACGGGTCCGGACGGGTCCGGGCGGCGGGGTCGCTGTCGGCGGCGGCAGGGTTCCCGGTGGGGGTGGCGGCGGCGTTCGCCGTGGCGCTGCCGTGATCGCCGGCGGCGACGTTCCCGGCGCCGCCGGCCGCCTCTTCACGTCGAAGGCGCACCTGGTTCAGCAGGAACTGATCCGTGATCCCTCCGCCGAAGGAATATCGTTTTCCCCGGTAGCCGAGCTCCCCCTGTAAGTAGACTTCGTCGTAGGGAAAGAAGTCGAGAAATCCTTCCTCCAGGTAGGTCATCCCCGGAGCGGCGAGGACCGTGTGGTAACCGGCCTCATCCATGATGCGCACGAGCGTGCGGGTATCAGTGGTCCACATCGAGTCGTAGGCTTCCTGGTCGCCGATCCAGCGGCCGGAGAGAATGGTCGCGTCGGCAAGCCATGAGCGCCCGCCGAAAGCCGGCGATTTCATGAAGCTCGAGTACGTGGTGAACCCGGCCTCCTCGAGCTCGTGCCCGAGCCTGTCGTAAACCGGCGCGATGAGCTCGTAGTGGTCTGAACGCGTAAAGAGGGTGTGGCCGTAGGACTCGATAATGAAGACCCGCACATCCTCGTCGCGCAGCGCAGGGAAGGCGTAGGCCTGGCCCTCTTCGGCGCCTTCACTCTCCGCACCCGCGTCGGCCCCCGGGGCTTCGTCAGCCGACGCCCCCCTGTCGATCGGGGCCGCGGCAACACCGACGCCCGCCCCCGCTGCACCGGCACCGGCGGCGACACCGTCAGCAGCACCGGTCTGCGGCCCCGCAGCCAGTTGCGAGAAGAGCATCACCGCGGCAGGCCGGTTCGGCAGCGTCAACGCCGATGCCGCCGCACCGCCGAGAAACAGTGCCACGAACAGCAGCACGAACGCGGGGCGTCTCGGGCGCAACCCGACCGCGGCGTGACCGATCCCGTGAAACAGAAGCGCGAAAACCCCGGTGAGGGCGCCGAGCAGGAGTCCGGAGGCGGCAACCACGAGGGCGGGCTGTGACAGCGCCGGTACACCGGTGACCATCCGCAGAAAGCCCGGCAGAAACCGAATATTCCGCCACATCGAGAAATGCTCCCGATAGACCGCCTGAAAGAAGGCCTCCCCCGCGGCAAACGCAAACACCACGGCCGCAATGAGCCCCACGAGAAGTGATACCTGCCAGTGCCAGCGGCCGAAGAACGCGGTCCACAGGAGGATAAGCGCTGCAAGCGCAAACACCTCAGGCACCGGGACCAGAATCATCGCCGCATTCCGAGCCGGCAACCACGCATATACGCCAATGAGAACGTTGACTCCGAGGCCGAGGCCCACGACGAGTGCACTGAGAAGCGCAACTCGCAGGCGGCGTCCGGAACCGGAAGATGTATCGGGCCGACGCGGAAACTCGGCGTTCATATGACGACGAATATAATCACAAAAGGCGCGGGGTGAGAACGCTTAATGGGAACTCGTGCCACGATAGGGCTGTCACCACGATGTGATGAGCGTTCGAAGGGGCGCCGAGGGCCATATTCTTTGAAACGCTGTTTCAATAAGTCTCCTTGCGTACTTCGGCTTTCATGCTACCATGGGCCGGGATGAGCAAAGAGAAACACAACGTGCCGAATCAGTCGGTATCACCACCGGACCTCGGCTCCGCCAAAGCAGTCGGCAAGACCATCGCCATCCTCGAGTTTCTCGCCGAGCGCGGGGAGGCGGCGCTTGCCGAGATCTGCTCCGAAAC
>JAWLDL010000340.1:0-3339 GCA_041686675.1 Spirochaetia bacterium
TCAACACCGAGCAGCGCGCCGCAACCGAATCTGCAATGCATCGTGCTCTTACGGCCATAACCGGCCCGCCCGGAACGGGGAAGTCGCAGGTCGTAACCGAGATCGTTGTCAACGCGGTCTGGCGCAACGAGCGCGTTCTTGTGGCATCGAAGAATAACAAAGCCGTAGACGTGGTGGAAAGCCGGATCAACGGTCTTTCCGATCACCCCAGTCTGTTCAGACTCGGAGCGAAGGAGCTCCAACAGCGGCTTGCCGACTATCTCTCGGGAGTGCTGTCAGCCTCCGTGAGCGACGAGGAGCGACGTGAAAGTCAGGATCTCGAGGAACAGTACAACAGACGTCTTGAGGAGCTCTCCCGCATCCAGCGTACACGGCGAGAAATCGTTGAAGCCCGGAATGACGTCGACAGGCGCTCACGAGAGGCCGAAGAAGCACGCGAACGCCTTGGATCCGAGCTGTTCGCCCGAGCGACTGAGGCAGAGCCCGGGCAACTCGAATCAACACTTGATGCGGCGATCGATGCCGCCGGGCGCCTGCAGCGGCAGAAGCAACCGATCCTGACCCGCCTGCTGTGGGCCCTGACGCGCGGGAAACGACGACACGCCGCCGAAAAGGCCTTCGAGGCCCTGCGCAGGCAAGCTCGCTTTCTAACCGCCGCCGATCTACCAGCCGGCATAGCGGAGGAGAACGCCGCGGACATCGAGGAGACCCTCCGAGAGCTCCGATCACGGCTCGCCGATGTCCGCGCCGCCCATGCCTACGGCACCGCGCTTTCGCGACTCCGCAACATGCCGACCCTTGAAGAGCTCTCCTCTCGCGAGATGGAGTTGCAGGCGGGCATCTACGACATTGCCGCCCGCCTGTGGTCTGCGTGGCTCAGGCTTCTGCCCGACAGGATCGATTCGGAAGCACGTGAGGCGCTGTCGAAGTACGCCTCGACGCTGAAGCTGCTCGCCGGACAGGCGAGAGACGGCGGCAGCCCTGAGCCGAGGCTCTGGGCGCAGTACTACAGCCTGTCGCAGGAAGTGTCGCCGCATCTGTCAGCCTGGGCCGTCACGTCTCTGTCGGCCCGCGGGCGAGTGCCCTTTGAGCCTGGTACGTTCGATCTCGCGGTCATAGACGAGGCGAGCCAGTGCGACATTGCCTCGGCATTGCCGCTTCTGTACCGGGCCAAGCGCGCGGTGATCATCGGCGACCCGAATCAGCTCCGACACATAAGCACGGTCTCAGAGAAACTGGACAGCCAACTGCTGTCTAAACGTGACCTCCTCGACCACGCCGATTGGGCATATTCGACCAACTCGCTCTACGACCTCGCCTCCGGCCGAGCGGGAGAAGGCGGCGTTGTCGCGCTTCGAGATCACCACCGTTCTCACGCACGGATCATCGACTTCTCCAACCGTCACTTCTACGGCGGAAGACTCCGTGTGGCAACACGGTATGACCGCCTCCGGATGCTCGACGCCGACGAAGCGCCGGTGAAATGGATCAACGTTTCGGGCGAAACCGTTCGCCCGGATCAGGGCGGCGCCGTAAACCGGCTCGAGGCCAAACGGGTTGCCGAAGAGATACGGCGAATCTACAGGGACTACGGATTCGACGGCTCAGTCGGCGTTGTCACACCGTTTCGCGCACATGCGAACCTCATCCGGCGAATGGTGGAAGACGAGGATCTTCCCTCGCGTGCAACCGGCGAGTCCGAGCTCATCATAGACACGGTGCACAGGTTCCAGGGCGATGAGCGGGACGTCATGATATTCTCGCCGGTTGTATCCAGCGGAACGAGCGACACATCGCTGAGATTCCTCGAGCTCAACAAGCACCTCTTCAACGTCGCGATAACGCGCGCACGTGCGGGCCTCCTCGTTGTCGGCGACAGAGCCTACATCGGCCGACTGTCTCGCGGCCATGTACTTCGCCAGTTCGCCGAATACGTGGACAGCGTGGAGGATGAGCATTTCGCACGGGAGGAGCAGCACCTTGAACCACCCGAGGACATCGAGTACCCGGCAGTCGCGCAACCGGAACGGGTGTCGGACTACGAACGCCTTTTCTACCGCGCGTTGCGCGAAGCCGGCCTCCGCCCAATCCCACAGTACAGCGTGGAGCAGTACCTCCTGGACTTCGCCCTCTTCGACGGCGAGCGCAAACTGGCGATCGAGGTCGACGGTGAGCATTTCCACCGCGACTGGGACGGTGAGCTTCTCATCCGTGACCGCATGCGCAACATGCGGCTCATTGAGCTCGGATGGGACGTAATGCGGTTCTGGGTGTACGAGGTGCGGGACCATCTGGATCCGTGCGTGGGGCGGGTGAATGGCTGGTTGGAGGGCTCGGAATGAGCCAAGAGCGATCTGCGAGTACCTTCAGGTGGGAGTGTCTACAGTCGACGTTCACCTCGGGAGTATGTCGAATGCTCGAGGGATACGCGGAACGGCACCGGATAGGTGCATCGAGACAGATATCGAGTACCGAGCCGCTAACATGCCATCAGCCGCTGCAGCATCCACTGGTCGAACTCGCGGAAGAAATCTCGTCTCCTTGCTTGCGGGATGGCTTCAGTAACGCCATGCTGTCATCTGCCACGGTGTTGCCTCCATGCTGCGAGATTTTGGTCCGATTCCACAGCATACCGGAGACGCACGGTGGTCTGTGATTTAAGCCACCGAAATCACACCACGATCGCGACACTACCTCGACCGTCGCTGGCTTCGCATTTTAACACGCGTCGGCCATGAGAAGTTACAGCGCTTGACAGCACCCCCCGTCCGGACTACCGTGTGGCCCTAATGGTTAGCTATTCACTTAGGAAAGCTCCGGAGGTGCTGTGATGGGTGCGGAAGCACTGAAAGAAGTGCAGAAGTCATGCAAGATTCGCTGGTACCGATCTCCCTTAGACCGGACAAAGCTGAAAGAACTAACAGCTCGGAGCGACGTGAAAGGTGGACTTCAGGCCGGTGGACATCTGCTCTTGATAGTGGCGACGGGAGTGCTAACTTACGTCTTCTTCGTTCACGGCATCTGGTTCGCTTTTGGCGTATCGCTCTGGGTCCATGGAACGATCTATTCCTTCTTGTATGGGATGGCGACGCACGAGCTCGCGCACGGAACCGTCTTCAAGACAAAATGGGTTGGTCGCGTCGTCTTGAGACTCTTCAGCCTGCTCTGCTGGTTCAATTTTCACAGCTACATGAAGAGCCACACCTGTCATCACATGTATACCCTGCATCCCAAATGTGAGCGGGAGGTCACCCTCCCGAAGGCTCCTTCCCTGCATCCGCTGCATCTTCTCCAGCTATTCACTCTGAACCTCACGGGTGGCTACATGTCGCTCGGGAT
>JAWLDL010000341.1:0-3332 GCA_041686675.1 Spirochaetia bacterium
TCCCGGTGCTCCCGAAGGCTATGCGCCAGGGCAAGCTTCATCTCGATCAAGGCCGCTTCTTCGTCGGTCAGCCCAAGAAACTCAGCGGTCGTTCCTACCGTCCAGCCAGCCTTCTTCAGGCGATCGTGTTTTGCTTTCTCCATCTCATTCATCCTTCATCAATCGGTCATACGCCTTCAATCGAGCTCTGCACGTTTCAATCGTCTTCGTGGGTGTGGCGCTGCTTTTCTTGGCGAACACCTCTACGATAACGATTGCATCCTCATCAACTCGGTAGACGATCCTCCAGTTCTGTTGCTCGTCGCGAACGCGCAGTTCGTAGCAACGCCGGCCGATTGACGGCATCGGACGGACGTGCGGCAAGCCAATGTTCTCTCCGAGCTGGAGCCTCCGGAGAAGTGTTCCTGCTTCGATCCGGGCGGCGGACGAGAATGGCGGAGTCTTGATCTCGCCGGCCATCCAGATGAGCGGCTTTCCGTCGTCTCCCACAGCTACAGAGTATGTCGGATGCGACATAGAGTCAATGGCGTCGTCCGCCGTTTAAGCCACTGCTTCTGCTGGACGCGCCACGTCGGTCACAGCTACTCGGAACGCACGCCGAAGGCAAGGAATGGAACTTGACTGCCGCGTCGGAGAGGGAATCGTTCCGCGATTGAGGTCGGTGTGGATCGGGTACCATCGTCTCCTATCCAGACGATTTCTTTTCGCGGTCTACTATCTCATCGAGGACGACGTGGTCATCGTCTACCGGGTACTCGACTTGCGGCAAGATCCTGAGTCCATTCGTGACTACCTGAAGCCCCACGACCAGCTTGAGCAGGGGTAGCGACCGCATTCCCCTGCTCGATGGACCAGTATGGAACGCCTCAACGCTTGCGGTGTCGGTAGCGAAGACGATCGCTTCGGGCGCACGCATCGGCTCGGGGGCAATGACCGAACCATCATCGCCGTCCGGGGTACGATCACCGACGAAGCCTCCCAAAGACCGATGGCACACAGCCGTAGCTCCTGGCGACCAGGAGGTGATGCCGCGAGGGAACATCAACCCAAGAGGATACCCGGGGCCATTCCGCCTCTTCTCTGCGTTTCGAGCATCCATGCTCGAAAGACTACAGCCGCGGAGGCAGGACGCCGACGTGGCTGCGGGATGAACCAGCGCGTCTGCAAGAAGGTCCAACAGGTGCCGCGGGTGCTGCCTTGGGGGGTTGACGAGCATCTCCTCACCAGTGGTTCGATGAGGATCGGCCTGGCGAGGCACGAGGGCGCAACCGGCTGAACTCCCACTAGGGTGGCCGGTCGCATCGCTATACGGTTCATGGGCGTATGAGCCACTCCTCACGGCCCTGGAACTCGAACTTGTCGACGATGCCCGTGCAAGCGCAGATCACGGACGAGGTCTTCGGGTCACCGAACGATCACTTTCCTGCGAGCCGGCCCACACCGGAATGCTTTCCACCACCAGGTGCACACGCGTTCGAGCATGCGTGTGCGTAACCTCCACGTCGCGTAGTGCTTTAGTATCCCGAGATACGAGTTGATGCTGCTCAGGAAGGCCAGACGCTCGGCGGAATCCGGCTTGTGGTCGCAGGCGATGCGGTTGTGCCAATCCACGGCCGCGGCGAAGTTGCCCTTGGTTCGGCGAGCGATACAGATGCGGTTCGGCTTGATGACGGCTCCAAGGAAAGTCACGCCTTTGATGTAGTGCTGCAGGTGGATCTTGTTCGGGTGAAGCGTGAGCCGAAGGGCGCTGCGCAGATAGGAGCGGATGACCGGGATGAGCGAGGCAAGATAGCGACGATCCTCGTGTACGATCAAGAAGTCGTCCACGTAGCGGCCGTAGAAGCGGATGCCGAGGGAATGCTTGATGAAGTGATCCAGAGGATTGAGATAGAAGTTGGCGAAGACCTGGCTTGTGAGGTTTCCGATCGGAAGGCCGCACCCGGGCGCCGCTTGGAAGAGGCTCTTCTCTCGCGGCAGGCCGTCCCAGTCATGGCGTTGACCGCGCATTCGGCAGTTGTGCGCCGGGTCGCTGAATACCACGGTCCGGCACAGGTCAATGAGGAGTTCGCGATCCTCGCCATGGTACCGCGCCCGCAGGAACGCAGCGAGCCGGTCGAACAGGAGCTTTCGGTGGATGCTCATGAAGAAGCTCTTGATGTCGAGCTTCAAAACGTAGGCATCGCGGGCGTAGTTACACGAACAGCGCCGGATGAACCGGTCGACCCGCTGGATTCCCAGGTGGCTTCCCTTGCCGACTCTGCAGGCGTAGCTATCGAAGATGAACTCGCGCTCGAAGAGGTGGCCAATCTTGTTGATGATGAGGTGATGCACGACGCGGTCGCGGAACTCGGCGGCGAAGATCTCGCGTTTGACCGGTTTGTCGACGACGAAGGCCAGCGATGGGCCGGGCGTGTAGGTTCCCGCGTTGATCTCGTCGCACAGGCGCAGGAGGTTCTCCTCGTAGTCTACCTCGAACGCGGCCGCGTTCGCTGTGCGTCGCTTGTTCTTGCGGCAACTCTCGTAGGCCGCGAAGACCTCCTCGATCCCGATCGCCGGGGGCGGGAAGAGCTCTATCTGCATCCGATTGGGACCCGAAAAGCACGGGGCGGGGCCGGCGTCTCAGTACACGCCTGGACCCCGATTCCCCCGTGCGGGCCGGAACAAAACCCCGGACAGCGCGCACCCTGTTTTCGTTGTTCTTGTTGTTGTCGTTCTGATTGCCATTGTCGAAGTTCTGTTTCCACGCGTTGTTCGCATTGTTCTCCGACGAACTCCAATAGTTGGCCGACGCAAAACGCCACAACCAGGTTTCGCAAAGGAGTGATGATGAGCCGCAACGCATGTTGCGGGCATACTGATTCAACTGACTGCGCAAGGCGGCCAGTCCCTTTGCCGCTTTTGTTCCAAGCCTTGCTCGCTCCCTGAAAGCCTTGGCCTCCGGGATTCCGGCACTCACCGGGAGGCATTCCGCCACCCGGTGATCTGTCTCCCGATGCCGTCCATCAGTGCGGACAGCTCCGCCTGTTTCTTCATGGAAAGCACCTTGAGATCAACACACAATCTCACCTCCAGTTTGAGGATCTCGAAGTCGTCAAGGAAGCGTTCGAGATACTCAGTCTTGTCCTTCGCCTTGTTCGCCCGATAGATCGACCTCACCAGAACGATTCCGTCCCGCTTGATATCCTGTCCAAGCGTGTACTTGTACTCCCGGGGGAAGTCCCTGGTGATCTCAAAGAGCTTGAGGATCAGCCGATACACGTCCTGATAGACCGGAAGGTCATAGTAGAGCGCCACAACATCGGCATCGAGCAGAAAGCTGCACTATCTCCTAT
>JAWLDL010000342.1:0-3317 GCA_041686675.1 Spirochaetia bacterium
GCGGATGCTCGATGCGGATACGGGGGTGGCGCCCGAGTCCTACCGCGCGGCGCTGCGGGCGGCAGGCGGCACCATCACGGCAGTCGACGCCGTCCTTGCAGGCGAAGTCCGGCGGAGCTTCGCCCTGCCGCGACCTCCGGGGCATCATGCGGAGCGAAACCGCGCGATGGGCTTCTGCCTGTTCAACAACATCGCCGTCGCGGCCCGCTACGCGCAGGATGCCTATGGTCTCGAGCGCGTGGCCATCATCGACTGGGACGTGCACCACGGCAACGGCACGCAGTGGAGCTTCTACGAGGATCCGTCGGTGCTCTACGTCTCGGTCCACGAGTATCCCCTGTTTCCCGGCACGGGGCTCGTGCAGGACACCGGCCGCGACATCGGCCAGGGATACACGCTCAACCTGCCCCTGCCGGCCGGGCAGACCGACCGCGACTACGCCATCGCCTTCGAAGAGGTGGTGTTGCCGGTGCTCGGGGAGTTCGACCCGCAGCTCGTGCTGGTTTCCGCCGGCTTCGACGCCCATCGCGATGATCCGCTCGCGCGCATGCAACTCTCCGTCGACGGCTTCCGCTGGATGACGCGCGCGCTCATCGAGCTTGCCGAGCAACATGCCGACGGCCGCATCGTGCACGTGCTCGAGGGGGGCTACAACCTCGAGGCCCTCTCCGAGGGGGTCACGGCCGTTCTCGAGGAGCTCACCAGCGACGAGCTGCGCGAGCGCGAGCCTGCCGGCGACCGCTCTGAGGCAAGCGAAGGGCTGCAGACCGTGCTGGCCAAGGGCGAGCGCGTGCTTCCGAGACATTGGGCTTCGCTGGCATAACCGCTATAATGCCCGCGAGAGACCGCCGGGAGCGAGCATGTTCAAATCAAAAGTAAGAAGCTATCTTGTCGATGGACTCACCGAGGAAAAGGCCCAGGCGATGGTCGCGAGCCTCCGCGGACTGAACGAGGTCGAAGGGGTGGATGTGAGCGTCTCACGTTCCACCGTCCGGGTGAAGTCCAGGCGCGACCTCGAGGATCAGGTCAGACTGGCCTGTGACGTCGCCGGGCTGAGGTACCGCACCAAAGTACTGTGAGCACATCAAGGAGCGACCGGGTCGTGATAATCATTGAAGGACAGATCGGTGTCGGCAAGACGACGATGGGGGAGATTCTCGAGCAGGAGGCGGGCATACCGCTCTTTCGCGAGCTCACCAACCCCTACACGTTGAATCTCCTCGACCGATTCTACGCGGACAAGAAGCGGTGGGCGTTCACCCTTCAGATCCACTTTCTGAACGAGCGCTTCCGGATGATAAAGGAGATCTTCAGAAACGGCGGAGGGACCCTCGACCGCTCGATATTCGGCGACCGCATCTTTGCCGAGATGCTGTACGACGACGGCGACATGCTCGAGGAGGAGTTCCAGACCTATTCGACGCTGCTCGACAACATGCTCGAGCACGCGCAGAGCCCGGATCTGCTCGTCTACCTCGACTGCACCGTGGACACGGCGCTCGAGCGAATTCGCAAGCGGAACCGCGGACTCGAAAGCGATATCCCGCGCGAGTACCTGGAGAACCTGAATGCCCGCTATCTGAAGTGGTATGAGGGCTACGATCTCTCGCCGAAGATTCTCATCGATACGGAGAAACTACCGCTGGAGAATCCCGAGAGCCGGCGAGCTGTAATAGAGAAGATCGAGGCGATGCTGCCGTACCGGAATATCAGCCGACGTTCCGACTGAAGCGCGGGAAGTTGCGCTCCTCTTCCTCGGAGTAAAGGGAGCTGAGCGGCTGTGGCTCGGGCCTGTAATCACGCGAAATGCCCGGGCTGAGCTCTTTGCGCCAGTCGCCCACCGTTCGTCCGTTCTCGAACTCGATGCGCTTCTTTATGACGACCTGCTTCTTGCCGTTTTCCTTGCGCTCTTCTACGACACCAAAGGAGCCCTGGCCGATGTACGCAATGCGCTCATTCGGGCCGAGTCGCTCGGATTCGGAGAGCTTCTTGATGACGCTGTCGAGACGGGCCGGCCGACCGGTTTCCGGGTCCTCGACGGCCGAATACGGATCGTCGATGGGCTCTCCGGAGAGCGGACAGGGGGGGTACTCACGCTTGGGGGGCGGCTCCGGCATGAAGTACTTTGCCGGGTTTTCCTTCTTGTCGCGGCCGCGGTTCTTGTTGGAACGCCGCCGATTTGATGATCTTCTTGCCATGGCTTTCGATCCTGAATTTAGCGAGCCGACGCCGGAATGTAAAGCCGGCGGCGTTTTGCATCACCCCTACTCTTTCCTATACACTCTTTCCTATACACTATTGGATAATACCATGTCGACAAAAACAGACGAAAAGAAACAAAGCAGATCAAAAAGCGAAACGGTCGAAGGGCCGATCTCCATAACCTCCAAGGGCTTCGGCTTCGTGCAACTCGATGAACGTCCCGATGTCTTCGTTGCCTACGAGCATCTTTCCACCGCCATGGACGGCGACCGGGTGCGGGCGGAGCTCTTTCCGCGCACCTCGAAGAAGAAGCCGGCCGGCCGTGTGGTAAGCGTGCTCGAGCGCAGCGGGAAGCCCATCGTGGGCGTCTTCCGGAACACCGACTCCGGCGGCACGGTCTTTCCCGAGGACGAACGCCTGCCCCGCTCCCTCGTCAGCCCGACGGAGGCGCTGAAGATGTGGGGGGGCGGCGGCGGGCGCGGCGGCCGCGGCGGGGTTCAGGGGCCGCAGAACGGACAGATCGTCGTGGCACGCCTCACCGCATGGAACGATCCCAAGAAGAAGCCGCTCGGGGAAATCGAGCAGGTCGTCGGCGATCAGGACGAGCCGGGGATGGACGTGAAGCTCGTCGCGCTCTCGCGGGGGCTCTCGCTCGAGTTCCCCCAGGCGGTCATCGATGAGGTCGAGAAGATCCCCGAGCCCAACTTCCGCCGCGAGCTCAAAACCCGCACGGATCTGCGCGACCTCACCTGCTTCACCATCGACCCCGAAACGGCCAAAGACTTCGACGACGCAGTCTCCCTGGTGCAGCTTCCAAACGGGCTTTTCGAGCTCGGCATCCACATTGCAGACGTGAGTCACTTCGTCCGCGAAGGCACTGCCCTCGACACGGAGGCATGGGAGCGCGCGACATCGGTCTACTTCGTGCGAACCGCCCTCCCGATGCTGCCCGAGCGCCTCTCCAACGAGCTCTGCAGCCTCAAACCGGGCGTCGAGCGCCTCGCCTACAGCGTGCTCGTGCAGCTCGACTCTCTCGGAAACGTCCACAGCCATCGCATCGAGGAATCGGTGATCCGCAGCCGCCACCGCTTCACCTACCAGGAGGTGGAGGACAT
>JAWLDL010000343.1:0-3314 GCA_041686675.1 Spirochaetia bacterium
ACCCGTTCTGGCCCGCGCATCTCGGCTCACGCCCTGAGTGGGACGAGCTCGAGCGCGAGTGTCCCGGCGTGAACATCGGTGCCCGCCACTCGCCCGATTGGATCCGCGAGTGGCTTGCTGCGCACGAACGCGATTTGCTTCTGTGAAGGGTAGAGCATGACCATTCGCTTCTGGGGAGTTCGCGGCTCGCATCCTCGCCCACTGCTTCCGGAGGAAGTGCGAAGCAAGATTGCAAGCGTGGTGCAGCGCATCCGGACGGTTGATCTGGAATCGCTGGAGTCCCGCGAGCGCTTTCTTGCCTCTCTGCCTCCCTGGCTCTTCGGCACAACCGGTGGCAACACCCCGTGCGTGGAAGCCCGCCTCTCCAACGACAGCGTCGTCGTCTTTGACGCGGGAAGCGGAATACAGGCCCTCTCCGCCGCGATGCAACGGGATCACCGGGATGTTCGCCACTTTCATGTTTTTTTCACTCATTTCCATTATGATCATGTGCAGGGGCTGCCGTTCTTTGCGCCAGCGTACAACCCGAACGTGAAGGTGACCTTCTATAGCCCGCGCCCGGAGCTCGAGCAGAACCTCAAACAGCATATGCAGCATCCGTATTTCCCTATCACCATGGAAGAAAAGATGAGCAATCTGGAGTTCGTGGTTCTGGGCGACGGGCCGCTGCGCCTCGGTAACGCGGAGATAACCTGGCGCGAGCTCAATCATCCCGGAACCGCCTTTGGCTACCAGATCCGCGAGCGGGGGCGAACCTTCGTGCATGCAACCGATGTGGAGTTGCTCGAAAGCGATTTCGAAAAGACCCCCGAAAACACGCGTTTCTTTCAGGGTGCGGACATGCTGATTCTGGATACGCAGTATACCCTTGGTGAGGCGATCGAGAAGTACAACTGGGGCCACACGAGTTTCAGCCTCGGCGTTGATTTCGCGACGGCGTGGGCAACGAAGCGCCTGTATCTCTTTCACCACGAGCCGCTGTACGATGACAAGAAGCTGCATAAGAATCTGCAGTCCGCCCGCTGGTACGCGAACCGGCTGGGAAACACCACACTGCAGATCTATCTTAGTGAGGAGGGCACGGAGGTGGAGGTATAACGTCCATGGACCACCGTGTTGATGAAGTCGAGATCCGGCTGGGCGGTAAGCCCGTGGTCGGTCTCTATCTGTTTCTGCGCGAGCATGAGGAGGAGCTCGATACGAATACCCTCGGGGTTCTCAATACCCTCGAGCGAGTACTGTTTCACCACCTGTCGATCGACGAGATGGAAAGACTCGAAGAGTCCTATAGTCGCGGGCAGGGGAATGCCTGATATTACATGCGGAGCGCGCTACGCTATGCTGACTGGAGAATGCAGATGAAGAGGATATGGACCCTGGTAGCCCTTGCGGCGATTCTTGCCGTTCCGGCCGCCGCTCAGTACGATCCGCCCGCCGGCGGAGACGATAGTTACGAATTCATTTCGCCGCTGTTTCTCGGTGGCGGATTCTCCGTGACAAGTGATGAGAGCCCGACCGGCAACCTCATGAACCCGGCCGTCTCCGGTCTCAAGCAGCGGGCAACCCTCGATGCAAGCTACATCGGCATCACCGGCTTCGGAGACACCGCGGACAATGAAGGCTGGCAGGGGCATGCCGCGAACCTCGGGGCCACTATCCCGTCGCGGGTCGGCGTGTTCTCCGGTATGGTTCACTTTCTCGGCTCCGATCTCGCGGCGATGGACCTCGGCTCGACCTTCCTCGGCCATGCGTCGTTTTCGAAGGACCTCTATGACGATCTGCTTGTCGGCACCGGGCTCAACTTTCGAGTCGGTGGTGACGGGGTGATCGATACGGGGCTGACCGCCGATCTCGGCGTCCTGCATATGCCGGGCGATCTCGGTATCGCGAAGGATTTCCGCTGGGGCGTCTCGCTCCTCGGAATGGGACTGCCGTATACACCGGTCGACGGTCGGAGTTCGGTACCGTCGATCTTTACGCCCGCCGTCGGCGCGCAATTTGCCGCTATCCAGACGGAGGACGTGGAGCTCGTGGTGCGAAATACCGTCAGTGCGCCCACCTTTCAGAACCTGCGCATGAACCTCGGCGCCACGCTCAATATAGCAGACCGCGTGTCGATCTTCACGAGCGTTCGCGGTGATGCGCGCCGTCTCCTGGATGGGGATCTCGAGCATCGCAGCTTCATCCCCTCGGTCGGGATTTCAGTGAACTTTGCCACAGACTTCGCCGAGAGCGAGAGCTTCATCTCCGATCGCGGCTGGAACCAGAGCGAGCTGCGCACCAGGGTCACCGCGGCGCCGCTCTACGAGGGCACGTGGGCCTTCGGCGCCGGGGTAAATGCTCCGCTCGGCGTGGTGGACCGCGATCCGCCCGAAATCACGGTGGAGTACGAGGAGACCGCCTACGTTTCCCCGAACAACGACGGAAAGTCGGATGCGCTTCGGTTTCCGATCGGAATCGAGGATGATCGCTACGTTCGCGGTTACACGCTGACCATCCGCGACGAGTCGGGGTCGGTGGTGCGTACCATCGAGAACAAAGAGGACCGCCCCGAGAACGAGGGATTCCAGAACATACTGCAGAGGCTTGCCGCGGTGGAGTCCGGCATTCCCGTGCCGGAGACCCTGCGATGGGACGGCACGTCGAATGAAGGCTCCGTTGTCCCCGACGGCACCTACACCTTCGTCCTCTCCGCCGTGGACGACAACGGCAACCGGTCGCAGTCCGAGGACTATCAGGTCGTCATCGATACCACCGATCCGGAGATCGAGCTCACGAAGCCGACGCCCGAGGACCGCATCTTCTCGCCGAACGGTGACGGAAACAAGGACGAGTTCCCCCTTGCTCAGTCGGGCAGCACGGAGCAGCTCTGGGAAGCGCAGATAGAGGACGCCCGCGGTACCGTGGTCAAGACCTGGACATGGGAGGAAGCATCGCCCGACACCCTGTCCTGGGACGGAACCAACGATGCCGGCGAGTTCGTGCCCGACGGCGTATACAGTTACACGGTGAGCAGTACCGACCGGGCCGGCAACAGCACCGAGGAAACCCTCGAAAACATCATCCTCGACACCCAGCCCACGCCGGTTCGCATCACCATCGACTCGGCATTCTTCTCCCCGAACGAGGATGGGGTGCAGGATACTGTCACGCTGCTGCCCGATATCCCCGTCACCTCCGGGCTGCAGCGCTGGAGCGTCGATATTATCGGTCCGGACGGTGAGGTCGCGCGCCGCTTCTCGGGTCTGCGCACGCCGCCGCAGCGAATCGCGTTCGACGGCACCGATTCCGCCGGCGACCGGCTTCCCGAGGGC
>JAWLDL010000344.1:0-3313 GCA_041686675.1 Spirochaetia bacterium
GAGCGGCCACGGCGGCGTGAGATAGGGCAGCTCGTATACGACCTCGGGACCCGGCCCGAGGGTATGGCGCATCGCCTCGATCGTCTTCTGCATGCCTGCCCCGGCGTTCGACACCAGCACCAGTTTCTGACCGAAGAAGCGGGGCCTGTGATTGGTGTAGCACATGCGGTCGGTGAAGTTCTTCATGAGCCAGCTCATGTTGTACACATAGCACGGGGACACCAGGATGACCCCGTCGGCCGCATCGATCTCCTCCTCGATGTGTGTGCGCTCGTCAGAAATCGGACACCGCTCTTCGCCTTTTCGAACGCACAGGAAGCAGCCTCGACAGGGTTCGAGCTCTCGGTCCTTGAGAAAGAGATACTCGAACTCGACATCCCCCCGTTTCTCCAGTTCCAGTTCCATACTGCGGACGATGCGATACCCGGCTCCCCTGCCCTTTGGACTCCCCATGATTGCAAGAATCTTCATGTGTTCCTCCTCGAATATGGTGTTTGCCGTCCGGCCCCCTGAGCGCCGGACGATTACTTCTCTTCACCACTCGCCGGAGGCAGCCCGAGGACGGTATCCACGATGATGTCCATCATCCGGTCGCGCTGCTCCTCGTCGTAAAAGTCAAGACCGGTAGTTTCACGGATGACCGCGGCCCGCATGAACAGGTGTTGAACCGCGGCAACCTGCATCAGGGAGCGAACCCGCAGCTCACTCTCGTCTGAGGCGTCAGCGCCGACTGCTTCGCTTCGGGCGATCTGCAGCTGGCGGTACACTCCCTCGGCGATGTCGCTGCTGTTGTCTCCCGGATGCCCCTGCCTGATGTCCCGCAGGATGGACACCCGCGAGATACCCGGATGCGCGGCCACGAAGCGGGCGGCAGCCCGAAGTCGACGTTTCATCGCCTGCCGGGGTGGCTCCTCAGGCAGCGCCCCGGCAGCCTCGGCACCGGCAGCCTCCGCTCCGGCCGGCGCGTCCGGATCCTGGCCCCGGATCACCGAGCCGATGTAGGTCTGCACGGCAAGCTCTATGAGATTGTCCTTGGTCCCGAAATGATAGTTCGCCATCCCGACCGATACGCCGGCACGCTCGGCTATTGCCCGAATGGACACCGACTCCGCGTCGCGAGCTTCCCGCAGGAGCTCAACTGCCGAGTGGAGTATCCTCTGCCGTACATCTTCCGCACCTGGTGTCATCGCTGTATCGCCTCCGTCGTCTTTGATCACCCTGGTCGAACAGCGTTCCAAGCACTGTTTCAAACGTTGTTCGAATATTACACCCCGCGCCGTAGTTCGTCAAGCGAATTCCGTCGATACCGACCCTGTTCCGTCCACCCGACGCCTGTGATACGCTGCTTCATGCGACGCATCCTTGTCGGTGTCGGGGCGGCACTCGTGCTCTTCTCAGTGCTCGCCCTCATTCTGCTGCGGGTGGTGAACACGGTCATTCTTCCCGCGGCCGTGGACCGGCTCGAGGCAGCCGCGGACGACACGTTCGGCGTCGATCTGGGCATCGGCTCGGCGAGACTGCGCCCCTTCCGCGGGCTACACCTGCAGGACATCGGCATTTCAACGGCCGACGACGCGCTTCGCGCGAGCGCGGAAACCGTCGATGTCGACATGGACCTTCGCGGGCTGCTCCGGCTCCGACGGGCGGCACGGACACCGGTGCCAATAGATGCCGGGGCGGTCTGGACTACAGCCGAAACGCTCGCCGAGCGACAGCTCATCCCGCAGGCGATAACCGCCCGGGACATCGGCATCGTGGTCGCCGCGACGGCACGATCCCGGGCCTACCGCGTGCATCTCGATGAGCTCGGGCTGCTTCACGAAGAGAACGACGAGGTCATACGCGTGCAGGCACTCGGCTCCTCGCGACAGGCGGCGTCGGCGGGCTCGCCGCCGCGGCAGGAGATCGCGGCCGGGCTCACCGTCGCATACCGTGAGCGAACCATGGACGTCACCCTCGCGCTCGACCGCCTCGAGCTTCCCCGCATTACTCTGCCCTCTGCATCCCTGACCTCAGGCACCGCATCGGCGTCTCTCTCCGCGCGGATCTCTCCCGCACGGCCGCTACGTGCCGCGGGCAGCGTTGAGCTCCACGATCTCGCGCTCGATGCACCGGTCGTCGCTGCCGGGACGATCCGCCCACTCGACATCAGCTATACCTTCGCGGCCGAATACGCGCCACACGTCCCGTCCGCGGAGATCCCGACGTCGGTACCGGCGTCGGTCAGGCGCCGCTTTCCGCGAGGCGAGCTGGCTATCAGCGAGGGCGACGCCTCGATTAACGGGGTCGAGTTCGGGCTCAGCGGTTTGTTGCAGGGCCTGCATTCCGGCGGCCCACATCCGGCGTCGGGGGCGCCCGCCTTCCTCCCGCGCATCATCCGACTGACGCTGGACCTCCCGCCAACATCAACCTCCCGCCTACACGCCGCCGTTCCCCGCGCGCTTCAGGGGCCTCTGGGCACGATGGAGCTCCAGGGGAGCTTTCGCTGGCGCCTTGACCTCGAGGTGCCCCGTTACAACCCCGGCGGTCTCCAATGGAAGGCCGAAACAAGGCTCCGGGATTTCGCCGTTCTGCATATAGACGAGTCGGTGAGCCCGTTCGGCCTGAACGGATCGTTCATGCACACGATACGAGACCCCGAGATCGACTACGTGCGCCGCGTGCGGATCCCGCCGGCGGAGTCGGCGGAGGACGCGAGCGCCCGGCCCGGCACTCCTGCGGCCGGGGCCCGCGGGACTACTGTTGCGTCCGCCGCGGTCCGCGCATCGGCGCCCCGGGATCCCACCTTCACCTACGTTCGCCTCGAGGAGCTGTCGCCCTGGGTGGCGCGGGCCGTGCTCACCGCCGAAGACGGGGAGTTCTACTACCACAACGGCGTCAATTTCCGCACCATGGCACAGGCTGCAGTTCGAAATCTCGACGCGGGCGGAATCGTACTCGGGGCCAGCACGATCAGCATGCAGCTCGTGAAGATGCTGTTTCTCGACGACGACCGGGTCTTCTCCCGGAAGTTGCAGGAGGTGTTTCTGGTATATCTGATGGAGCACGAGGTGCCGGTCAGCAAGGATCGGATCCTGGAGATCTATCTCAACATCGCCGAGTTCGGTCCCGGAGTTTTCGGCATACATGACGCCGCCCGCTACTACTTCGACGCGGCGCCCGGCGAGCTCACCGCCGGCGAGGCGACGTTCCTCGCGAGCATCCTTCCGGCCCCCAAGCGCTACCATTGGTATTACGAGCGCGGCGGCATCACCGACGGCTGGTTCATTCGGATGAAGAGCTACTATGACATCATGCTCGAGCGGGATCGGAT
>JAWLDL010000345.1:0-3310 GCA_041686675.1 Spirochaetia bacterium
GAGCATGAGCGTGTTATCTGCGGCAAACAGCGGGTTGGGGATGCCCGCGAAGCCGGGGCTGAGGCTGCGCTTGATGACGACCACGGTGCGAGATTTGTCGACGTCGAGGATGGGCATGCCGGCGATGGGGCTGTCCGCGGCCTCGCGAGCCTGGGGGTTTACCACGTCGTTTGCCCCGAGGACGATGGTCACGTCGGTCTGCGGGAAGCTCGGGTTTATCTGGTCCATCTCGCGGAGCTTGTCGTAGGAGATATCCTCCTCGGCAAGGAGCACGTTCATGTGGCCGGGCATGCGCCCTGCAACCGGGTGAATGCCGAACTCGACCTCGATGCCGTCGGCCTCCATCGCTTCGGTGAGCATGCGCACCGGCGTCTGAGCCCGCGCCACGGCCATGCCGTAACCGGGGACGATCACCACGCGCTGGGCGGTCTTGAGGATCATCGCGACCTCGTCCGCGGAGGTCTGCTTGATCTTGCCCTCGTAGATATCATCCATCTGGGCCGATTCCTGCACCGCGCCGACGCCGCCGAAGAGCACGTTGGCAAGCGAGCGGTTCATCGCCTTACACATGATGGTCGTCAGGATGATGCCCGACGCGCCGACGAGGGAGCCCGAGATGATGAGGATATTGTTGGAAAGCACGAACCCCGTCGCCGCGGCGGCAAGGCCGGAGTAGGAGTTCAGAAGCGCGATGACGATGGGCATGTCGGCGCCGCCGATGGGGATGACGAGTACGATACCGAGCAGCGCGCCGAGGGCGACAAGGATCCAATAGTACTCGGTGAGCGCCGGATTCATCACCAGATACACGCCGATCGCGAGGGCCACCAGGAGAATGAGCACCTTCACCACCTGCTCGCCGGGATAGCGCACCGGTTTCTCGGTCACGATGCCCTGAAGCTTCCCGAAGGCGATGAGACTGCCGACGAAAGTCACCGCGCCGATGAGCCCGGAGGCCACCGTGGCAATAGTGAACTGAAGGCCTGCCTCCACCACGCCGGCGCCGGCCGCGCTCATCATCACCTGGAGGAGGACCGCCCCTGCCACCAACGCGGAGGCAATGCCGCCGAACCCGTTGAAGAGCCCGACGAGCTGCGGCATTGCGGTCATCTTGATGGAGAGCGCGAGGACGATGCCGATGGCGGCACCCACGAGAAGCCCCGTCACGATGAGCCCGTAGCTCAGGATCTGCTCGTTGAGCAGGGTCACCACGATGGCGATGAGCATACCGACGGCGCCCATCAGGTTCCCCCGCACGGCGCTCTTCGGATGGGTGAGGCCCTTGAGCCCGAAGATGAAAAGTACTGCTGCCACGAGATATGCGAGATTGACGAGTACGGCTGTAGTCATGGCCTAGTCCTTCTTCCTGAACTTGCTGAGCATGCGATGGGTCACCAGGAACCCGCCGACCACGTTGATGGTGGCAAAGACCAGGGCCGCCAGGCCGAGCACCACCGTCAGCGTCTCCTGCCCGCTACCGACCGCGAGCAGCGCGCCGATGACCGTGATACCCGAGATGGCGTTCGAGCCGGACATGAGCGGCGTGTGGAGGATGGGCGGCACCTTGGTGATGACCTCGAAGCCGACAAAGACGGCCAGTACGAAGACCGTCAGTATGTTTACAAAGGATAGAGCTGCGTCCATGCGTGTAGCCTCCTAGAGTCCCAGTCGCTCTTTGAGATCGTCGTTGGGTACCGAGCCGTCGCGGGTCACCATGGTCGAGGAGATGATCTCGTCTTCGTAGTCGATGTCGATGCGCCCCTCTTTGACCATCGTCGCGAAGAATGAAGTGATGTTCTTCGAGTACAGCGTGCTCGCGTTCTCGGCGAGCATCGCCGGGATGTTCTCAGGGCCCATGATGGTCACATCGTGCTTGACGACCGTCTTTCCCGACTCGGTGAGCTCGCAGTTCCCGCCGCGCTCGGCGGCGAGGTCGACGAGCACCGCCCCCGTGGGCATCGCCTTCACCATCTCCTCGGTGACGAGGGTGGGTGCCTTCTTCCCCGGAATGTTCGCCGTGGTTATCACCACGTCGCTCTCGGCGATGACCTCGAGCATCTTCTCGCGCTGCTTCCTGTAGAAGTCCTCACCCATTTCCTTGGCGTATCCGCCCGAGCCCTCCGAATCGCCGGTGTCGAGCTCGAGCTCAACGAACCTCGCCCCGAGGCTCTTCACCTGGTCCTTCACCGCCGGGCGGATGTCGTAGGCGCTGACCACCGCGCCGAGGCGCTTTGCCGTGGCGATGGCCTGAAGCCCGGCCACGCCGACGCCCACGATGAAGGCGCGCGCCGCGACGATGGTACCTGCAGCGGTCATCATCATCGGAAACATCTTCGGAAGCTCGTTTGCGGCGAGAAGCACCGCCTTGTAGCCGGCAAGACTCGCCATGGAGGAGAGGGAGTCCATGCTCTGCGCGCGGGTGATGCGCGGCATGAGCTCCATCGAGAAGACCGATACCTTCCGCTCCACCGCCTGCCTGAAGGCGTCACTCGGGGCGTAGGGCTCGGCGTAGCCGATGAAGATCTGCCCCTCCCGCATCGCGTTCGCGTCCGAGGAAAAGCCCTCGGGGTCGGCGGCGGCTGTGCGCACCGTCAGCACCGCGTCGGCGTCGGCAAGCAGCTGCGGGCGGTCGACCACCGTGGCCCCCTTCTCGCTGTATGCCTCATCGGCAAATCCGGCGGCCTCACCGGCTCCCCGCTCGACCATCACCTCGGCGCCGAGCTTCGCAAGCGACGCCACGTGCGCCGGCACGAGGGCGACCCGCCGCTCGCCGTCGAGGCGCTCTTTCAGAACTCCAACTTTCATGCTGCAACTCCATTCGACATAGAAGGCTCCGGCTCGAAGAAAACCTGCTCGAAAAGGTTACAGCAATAATAGGATATCGGCCCGCCGACGGCAACCGGATCACATCCGTGGTGTCACATCCGCCGTGTCACGTGCCCCGAACGGACGCTCCCGGCCCGTGACACGCTTGCCGTTTGGCGGTAGGCTGAGCATCCGGTTTCACATCAATGAGCACACCCGCATCCGAAATCACCAGTCCCCGCGAGCTCTACGCCACCCTCATCCGCCTGGCGACCCCCATCATGCTCGCAAACCTCTTCCAGATGTTCTACAACCTCGCCGACGCCTTCTTCCTCGGCCGCGTCGGGCGGGAGGCCGTTTCGGCGGTGGCGATCTCGTTCAACATCGTCATGCTCATCGTCGTGGTCGGCTCCGGGCTTGCCACCGCAGGCCAGACGCTCATCTCCCAGTCGAGGGGACGGGGTGATCAGGAGAAGGTCGACTTCTACCTCGGCCAGATGACGAC
>JAWLDL010000346.1:0-3304 GCA_041686675.1 Spirochaetia bacterium
GCACCGTCACCGTCGCCAATTTCCTCGGCCGCTCCACCAGCGTCGGCCAGGGGGGCTCCGCGGTCGTACAGGAGTTCGGCTCCATCGAGGACGTGCGCGAGACCTTCCTCGGCAACTCCACCGTGGACACAACGCCCGGCGATGACGAAGACGACGGCGGCCTCGTGAATGAGCGGGCCAAAAACGCGATCGTCGTCATCACGATCAACTGGGATTAGGGGGACGTCATGGACCGCAGTACGGCACGAATAGCATTTACCGCACTTACCATAGCAACCATAGTTGTACTCGGCGGCTGCATGGATGCATCGCTCTCGCAGTCCGGCAATGCGCCGGCGAGCATCTCGATTCAGGATGCGCCGGATGCCATCCCGGACGTCGGCATCAGCATAACCGGCGGCGGCGTGAACATCTCCGAAACCGTCGGTCCCGGCACCGATGCACTGGTTTTCGAATTGCCCGTCGGCCAGGAGCATGAGGTGACCATTGATACTACGAACTTCATCGGGCGCAAGAGCTTCGTGCTGCCGCCGGGCGGCGCGCAGGTGGATGTGCAGATGTTGGAGAAGTTGTTTATTCCGGACGTGTCGACCGAGCGTGTAGTACAGATTCCTGATATCCGTGGGGATGGCTGGCGAACCGAGCCTGATCTCTTCCAGCCGTATGATGTAGAAGTCGGTCCGGATGGTAGACTCTATGTGATTAACAATGATTCTGCTTCTGGGAACACGGTATTGATCTTTAGTGATCTGAGCGAAGGGAGCACAGGCGATCTGATTCCGGGAGTCGAAAGTGCCTTCTACCGAGCGTTGGCGAGCGATTCAGAGCGCGGCATAATATACTATACCGCGCACGATGGTACGGATACGCCTTTCTTGCTTGAATCGAGGAATCTCAATGGCGACCTTTCCGGTACATACTCGGACTTAGTGTCAGACTTTGCTTCCGTCTGGGGCCTCGCTGTCGGGGAAAACGGAGACGTATATGTATCGGGCACAAAAGTAGTGGTTGAGACATCGAGGCCGGTTGTCCGGAGGTTCAGTCCGGATTCCGCATTCGACCCGGTAGATCGCATCATAGGACCGGACGTCCCTTCGGATTCCGAGCCTGAGGTCGATGTGACATACAACAACGGCAAGCTCTATGTTACGAATCCGAGTGGAGCGCAGTCGAACAAGATCGTGCAACTGGACGCGAAAACGCTCGAGCCCGTTGGTAGCTTCGGCTCTGTCCCCGCCGACCCTGCGGATCCTCAGCCCGGTGAGCTCTACGGCCCGCGCCGTTTTGTCTCGACTGGTAATCCGCTGATAACAGTAATCGACGAATCAAGCACTTCCCTCCATGATCGGCTTGTGCAGTTCGCTCCGGATCGCTCGAGTTGGCGAACGTACGGGACGACCGGTACGGGACAAGGCGAGTTTCAATTCTTCTACATATTCTGAGTATCTCGAGAGCAGTTCCCCACGCCCCCACGTAAAACTTGTCCTGGCGCAGACCTTCGGGCGAGTTAAGACCACATGCGGCTCGACAGATGAGTCGCGAGTGGCTTGGTTTTCGATTAGATGATGTTGGCATAACGGAACCTACGGGCTATATTGCTTACGATGGAAGTAAGCAATATGCGGTGTCTAATGCATTTTCGTATGGTCAATCGGCTCGAAACGCTGATACTGATAGCTGCGACAGTGGTCGTATTGTCCGGCTGCATGGACGCGTCCCTTGTTGATAATGAATCGGCTCCGGCGAGTATCGCGGTCCAGGGCATGCCGGAGCATCTCGAAGAAGTGTCGATTGCCGTCTCCGGGTCGGGTATGAATACCGCGGAGGCAACTCTTGCCGAGGGTGCGACTGTACTGGAGATGCCTGTCGGGGAGGAGTTGGTGTTCGAGGCGACAGCCGGAGCTTATTACGGACGGACAAAGCAGGTCGTACCGCCCGGTGGTCTGCAATTGTCGCTTCGCCTCGAAAACCTGATCCATAACGGTGATGCCGAACAGGGGCCGGTGCCGGCGTCCTTTGATGCCGCAGACCGCGAGCGACCTGCGGGATGGACTGACGAAGAGGGGGCGATGTGGATTCGCCCCTACGGCGATGGGGCTCTCAACGACTCTCCGTATAGAGGTAGCGGCAGCAACTTTTTCCACGGTGGCAATCTTTCAACCGATAGCGTGATTTCCCAGATTGTTGACCTATCCCCTCGGTCCACACACATTGACGCGGGTAAGACGTACTACCGAATCGCAGGACTGCTTGGTGGCTGGGAATGGCAGGATGACGATGCCATCCTGCGCGTGGAGTTTCGATCCGCGGATGACGAGATTCTTGGTACCGCCTCGATCGGCCCGGTAACACCGGAAGATCGGAATGACGAGACGGATCTGCGATACCGCGAAAGATGGGGTCGGGTTCCGGAATCCACGCGTTCCGCCAAAGTCATTCTTGTTTCCAGATATTTTCAGGGCCAGTCAAACGTTGACGGCTACGCGGATGATCTGTCTCTTACGCTTCACGCGTCGAGGCCTTGAGTCGGCGGGCCTGCAGTTCAACTGCTTCCCCGACATGGTGCGATCGCTATCTGCCGTGGAAGAGGACACCGGTCGGATGTTCGCCGGCAGGACGGGTGGGCAACTGCTAGGACTACCGGTTTACGGAGAACGGGGCGGATCAGCTCTCCCGCATCATCACCGATCTCTGAGTGAGCCCGGGCGCCGCACGCCCTTGCGCGCCGTTCCGTACCTACTGGACACGAGTAAAAAACTCAACAATAATACCTCCGTAGGGCTGCGCAGCGTCGGGCCGCGTTCGCGTGTTCTTTTCTACATCCCCGCGGCAACCCTTATATACCACTCGACCCGCTTCTGGTCGTGTGAGCCGGAGTATGGCACAGGGGATGTACGCTATGCGTGGATTTCTGCTTTGGACCCGCCTTTTGCTGGTCGCAGCCATCGTAGTCGGCCTTGCCGGCTGCATGGACGCGTCACTCGTCGGCAACGGATCGGCGCCGGCGAGTATCACGATTCAGGCCGTGCCGCCCACGGTTCGGGATCTCGGACTTCGGGTATCGGGACCCGGGATGCCGACGGTAGCGAAGGGCGTACCGATTGGCGCCGACGCGCTGGTGTTTGAGGTTCCCGTCGGTCCGGCACGGCGGTTTGAGCTCCGGGCGCGTTTGAACCGGGTTGCGACCGATCAGCTCAATCAGAACGTGTGGTTCGATGCTCGCCGGCAGGTAGCGGTTCCCCCCGGGGGAGCGCTCGTTGACCTTCCTCTGGGGATTCGATCCACTATCCTTGTGCCCGATATT
>JAWLDL010000347.1:0-3289 GCA_041686675.1 Spirochaetia bacterium
AGACGGTAACCGAGGCCCCGGAAGGAAGGCATCTGGAAGAGGATCTGAATCACCCCGCCGGCCAGGACTCCGACCGCCATCGAGAAGATGCCGAGACGCCGGTGCAGAAGCAGGATCGAGGCGATGACGGTGAGCGAGAACAGCACCGGCGTCAGCGCGGGTACCAGAAAGCGGCGGTGGGAGTTGAGCGTAGCCATGAGAACGGCGCTGAGGCTGATGAGCAGGGTGTAGTGGATGAACCACCGAAAGGCGTCCGCCGCGAGAACCTGCCGCTCGAGCTCCGGGAAGTCGAGGATAATGTTGACCACAGGTTGCGCGAACACCACGGCAAGCACCATTACGGGGGCCAGCACCACGAACTGGAAGGTCGCTATGCTTCTCACAAGGCCACGGGAGGTCTCACCCGAGGGGTCTTCCACGATGCTCTGCGAGAGAACCGGGATGAACGCGGAGGATAGTGCTCCTTCGGCGGTCAGTTTTCGCAGGTTGTTCGGTATCGTAAACACGAGGTTCAGCACGTCGGCGTTGCCCGATGCGCCGAAAATGGCGCCAATCACGGCGATCCTCACGAAGCCGAGGAGACGCGAGCCGAAGGTGGAGACCATGACCGCCACCGTCGACCGGGTGCTTCTACCGAGAGACCTTTCAGACTGTTGCATTCTGCTTGTACCGTCTCATGAACTCGGCCGAGAACTCCGTGAAACTGTCCGCACGGATCGCCTCACGAATATCATCGACCAGACGGCGAAGGAAGAAGAGGTTGTGCTGCGTGGCGAGTACGGGACCCAGGATCTCGTTTGCCTTGAACAGGTGCCTCAGAAAGGCCCGGGAGTACCGGCTGCAGGTGGGACACCCGCACTCGGCATCCAGCGGCGTGGTGTCGCCGGTGAAGCGGGCGTTATTCAGCGCCAGCCGCCCGTCTCGGGTGAAGACGGTTCCGTTCCTCGCGGTGCGGGTCGGAAACACGCAGTCGAACATGTCGATGCCGTTCCGCACCGCCTCCAGTATGTATTCCGGAGTGCCGACACCCATCAGGTAGCGGGGCTTGTCCGCCGGAAGCAACTCCGCCGTGATGCCCAGGTATTCCACGAATCGATCGAAGGTCTCGCCCACCGAAAGTCCGCCGACCGCGTAGCCGGGGAAATCGAGGTCGACGAGCTCGGCGGCGCTCTCCTTGCGCAGGTCGGAGAAGAAGTTGCCCTGAACGATCCCGAACACCAGTCCCTCGTATGACTGCGGAAGCCTGTCCCAGGTCTCGATTGCCCGGCGCGCCCACAGCGTCGTGATGTCCTTTGCCTCTTTTGCCTCCGCACGGTCGATATCCGGAGGGGTGCACACGTCGAGCACCATCTGTATATCGCTTCCGAGCCGGCCCTGAACCTCCGCCACCAGCTCCGGCGTCATGTGGTGGCGGGAGCCGTCGATGTGGGAGCGGAACTCCACGCCCTCCTCCGTAATCTTTCGAAACGGTGCAAGTGAGAACACCTGATACCCGCCTGAGTCGGTGAGAATGTTGTGGGACCAGGTGGAGAACTCGTGAAGCCCGCCGAACGCGCCGATCACCTCCATACCCGGCCTGAGGTAGAGGTGATAGGTGTTTCCGAGGATCAGTCGAAACCCGAGGTCCTCAACCTGCCGATGCGTCAGCGCCTTCACGGTGCCGTTGGTCCCGACCGGCATAAAGACCGGCGTCTCAACCGGCCCGCGCGGCAGGTCCAGGCGACCGACACGGGCCGCGGAGTTGCTGTCGCGGTGCTCGATCCGCAGTGGCGAGCGTCTGCTACGTGCGTGCATGTCGAAATCCGATGATACCGAGTACGAGAAACAGGAAAAACCCCGCCCAGGCGCCTGCCCAGGGCGGTATGGTCCCTGCCGAGGCAAGCAAGCCCGTCACCATTCCTACGATGTAGTACACTACCGAGAGAGAAAGCGAAACGAGCAGACTCATCAGCAGGATATTCTTCTGGAACCGGCTCCCGACAGCACTTGCGATGAGCGTGACGATGAAGGGCGTCAGCGCGAACGAAAAGCGCTCATAGTAACTCGTGAGGGCCTCGCGGTGCGGCAGGCCGGCCTGCCGCAGCTCGCTGATGTAAGCCTCGGCTTCTCCCAGTTCCATCTCCTCGATATCCTGCGTGCGGCGGCGAAACGTTCCCGGGTCGGCCGTAAGCCTCGGGTCCTCGACGAGCCCCTGTGAGCTCCGCTCGAGCGTGTCATCCTCGAGGCGCTCGAAAACCACCGCCTCGTGCAGAACCCATGTGCCCTCGCGCCACTCGGCCCAGTCCGCGTTGATCCGTCGTTCGAGACGCCCGCTCGCGTCACGCAGGAGGACCGTGAGTCCGGAGAGCGTCGCGGTCGCGTCATTGTAGTAGTCGGCATGGTAGATAACACGGTTCGCACCGCCGAGAAGCGTCACGTCTGTATTACTGAACGAACGGTTCACGTTCAGAAGCTCCCGCGTCAGTGCCGTTTTCCGGCGGAAGGTGTCGATTACCACCGACTCCTCGAAGACGAACGAGCCCACGCTCAGGAGGAGGCCCGCCGCAATCAGAGGTGTTGCGAAGCGGTGGAGCGGCACGCCGGAGGCCAGCACCGCGATCAGCTCATTGTTGCTGTAGAAGATCCCGAGTGTATAGGAGGCGGCGAACAGCACGGATATCGGCAGCGCAAAGGATACGCTTTTCGGCACGTACAGCAACTGGGCGCGGGCTACCTCGGACAGCGGCACTTCCAGATTCAGGTAGCGGACGAGGTTGGAGAAGAGGTCCACCAGCTGAAGCACCAGCACGAAGAACAGAAGCGAAACGAGGAGAACGGGTACAAAGTGAGAGAGAACCATTCGACTGAGGAGTCTCATCGATGCCTCCTCACGAAAAGGACCAGGCCTCCGAGCCCGAGCAGAAGCAGGTTCGGTGCCCACATCGACAGGAAGGCCGAATAGGAGAGCTGCTGCGTGCCGAGCGTCTGTCCCGCTATGAGCATCGCCCAGTACACCACCGCAACCATCAGACCTACGGCAAACCCGACCGATCTGCCGCTCCTCCGCGTGAGAAGCCCCACGGGAAAGGCAAACACCGTGAACGCAAGACAGGCAAAGGGGATGGAGAACTTCTTGTGGAACTCGATCCAGTAAATCTGCAGGCTCCGGTCGCGGATCACGCGGGAATCCGAGCGCTGCAGCGACTCAAGGCGCGTGCCCAGTTCCGAGGAGGACGGCGGCCGCCGAGCCCCGTCCTCCCCGTAGACACCCATCCCGCTTGCCGAGAGATAGTCCCGATACAGCGCCGAC
>JAWLDL010000348.1:0-3278 GCA_041686675.1 Spirochaetia bacterium
CACGTGCTTCTCCAGGTAGGGAATGTGGGAGATGTCGTCGAGGTTGATGACGCCCCCGAGCTCCGCCGCTTTGGCGTACTCGTCGGCCGGCGTGTCGTTGGAGGTGAACATGATGCTCTCACCACGCACACCGAGCTTCTCGGTGAGCACGAGCTCGGTTCCGGAGCTGCAGTCGAAGCCCATGCCCTCTTCCCACAGCACCCGCATCACGTGGGGATTGGGAAGCGCCTTGACCGCGAAGAAATTGCGAAAACCGCCCGGCTTTCCGTCGGTGTCCGGCACCCAGGCAAACGCCTCGTTGAGCGCGCGCGCGTTCTTTCGAATCGCGGCCTCGTCGTAGATGTGAAACGGCGTGGGATACTGCCGCGCCACGTCCTCTATGAACTCTTTGGAGAAAGGAAGCTTCTTTTCGGCCATAACGATGAGAAGCTACGACCTCGGCGGGCGGGGGTCAAGTGCGGAGTGCGGCCGGGAAACGCGGGGCGGCGGTGGAGACCGCTCTTGCAGACAGACTAGTTGTCTAGTATAATATTTTCATGAAGCGTTTCGGTATCTTCGAAATCAAGACGAAACTCTCACAGGTGTGCGAAGAAGTGGCACAGACCGGGGAAAGTGTGCTTGTGACCCGCCGAGGAAAACCTCTTGTGAGAATCGACCCTCTCGAGACGTCCGACGAGGAAGGTTCTTCGGTGTGGGAAGCGCGAGAACGCTTCGAGGCCGTCTACGGTGTCACCGAGGACTTTCCGGAAGTGGAGCGCCGTCGAGAGCCTGCAGAAAACCCCTTCGACCCGGAGGATGCGTGAGGTATCTGCTCGACACCTCCGTTTACAGCCAGCCGCTCAAGCGCGATCCTGTGTCCGGCGTCGTCGAACGGTGGCAAGCGGTAGGCGACCTATCATGTTGCGTATCTGTTTTCTGCGAGCTCGAAGTGCTTCAGGAATTGCGGCTCTCCGGCAGTGAACGCCTCACGAAACTTTACCGCTCCGTCCTCAAGGATCGCATCCCGATTCTTGACTTCACGACGAACGAGGCCGCCCGTTACGCCGAGCTCCAGGCGCACTTCGTCGGACAGGGGCACACGCGGCCGGTGATCGGTCTGTGCATCGCAGCAACCGCGCTCGAGCACGGCTGTACGCTCGTCACGCTCAACACAAAGGACTTCGAATCGATCCCGAACCTGAGAGTCGAAGACTGGAGCATCTAGTTACCCCGTCCCACGCTTTCCGAGCCCGAGAGGCACGCCGCGCGAGCTCCGCCGGGTTTGCACACAAGCTACGCAGCGGAATCGCGGTCCACATCCCAGCCTGGAAACACCAAAACGGCCGGGTGACATCGCAGCGCTACCGCCAGCTTCTTGGCTCGTTCGATACCGAGCTTGACGCGATCGCGTTCGATAGCCGAGATGGTGGACTGAGGAATTTCCGTGCGCGAGGCGAGATCATTCTGGCTCATCTCCTGCAGTTCACGCATGATTCGCACCGACTCGCCCACCGACACATCAACGCGCCGTTCTGCCTTCTCGTATTCGGACATCATTTTCTCCCGTAGTCGTGCGGATTCACGTCGACGACTTCGACGACGACCCTGGCGCGGTCCACCCGATATATGACCCGGTACTGGCGGTTGAGCCGCGACGAGCGGTGGCCCTTCCATTCACCGACAAGGGATTCATCACGAAACCCGCGGATGCTTCGTAGCCCGCGGGGCCCCGAAAGGCGCACGACGTCCTTCCATTTCTCATAGCGCTTCAGTACATCCACAGGGAGTGTATCGAGCCGCTTCGCAGCACGCCGATGCTCATAGATCTCCCACACCAAAGTATTGTCGGATACTAAATTTGGTATGTCAACACGTCAGCGGTATCAACAAGCGTGTTGTCCGCGGTCCGCGGCGAGCAATAGGCCCCTGGTTACTTCAAGGACCTGGCTACCCCGTCCCACGCTTTCCGAGCCCACCAAGCAGCCACCTCCGGTACGCGACCGGGCTCTTCATGACCGCAACGACGATCCGTGCCGTGCGATCGAGGCTTCCTGCGCTCGGGCGCCGCCACGAGGCAAACCACGCAAGCCCCGCCCGCAGGAGGGCAAACCGAAGCTCCCAGACGGCGGGCCGCAGTCCCAGGCGATAGCGCGCGGCAACGCGGCTGCGGACGCGGGTGGCGGAGCGGTCGGTCGGCGGCGCGGCCGTACCCTGGGGCCGCGGCCTCGCCAGCACCGTGACGGCGGCCTCTGCGGCGCGCCGGCCGCTCTCGGCAGCACCCCAGATGCCCTCGCCCCCGAAGGGATCGATCATGCCGGCGGCATCACCTGTGTACAGCACACCGCCGTGGGTGAGCCGGTACGGGGGGCCACCGGGGGGCAGAAAGGCCGCGCGCGGGCGCTGCTGCTCCGCCTCCCGCGCGAGAAGGCCGTCCCCGACGGCCCGGCGCACAACGCGCCGGTAGGCCCGACGCAGCCCCCGGCGCGCGGGCGTCCAGGCCCCAACGCCGACGTTCCACGCCCCGTCGAAGGGGAAGGCCCACCCGAAGCCCGCGCGGACCGGTGACTCGTCGAGAATGAGGGCGTCGGGCGCCGCCGGGGGCCCGGGGGTCGCCGGGGCAGCGGCCAGGATCGCGCCGTAGGCAAAGCCCAGGGAGTAGCGGCGAAAGGGCCACAGGGGGCCGCGGCGGCCGACAAGGCTCGCCGCCCCGCGCGCATCGATGATGATCTGCGCCGTCACAGGGGCATCGGAGCCCGCGGGCTCGATCGCCGGCGGCTCGGCGCCGACAGGCTCAGCCGCCGGGCGGCGCGAACTCCGCCCGGCCGGCACGATCCGGCGGATGGGAGCCGGCACATGCACCTCGGCGCCGGCTTCTCGTGCCCGCTCGAGCAGGAAGGCATCGAAGGCGGCCCGCCGCACCGTGATGCCGAGGGGCGATGCACTGCGGGAGCGGCGCCCGATGCCGCCCGAGCGGAACTCCACGCCATGGATACGCCGCTCGATCACGCGGTCGGGGATTGGGACGCCGATCGCCGCGAGGGCCCGCGCAGAGACAAACCCGCCACAAAGTTTCTCACGGGGAAAGGCGGCACCTTCGAATATGCCCACGCGGAGCCCTCCCTCGGCAGCAACGCGCGCAGCGGTGCTGCCGGCGGGGCCGGCGCCGACGACGATGAGGTCGTAGTCAGTCACGGGGGAAACATACTGTTTGGGGGGAGGGAGGGAAAGGAAGGGAAAAGAATGGAGGGGAGGAAGGCGGAGGGGGAACACTCGCCAATCACACGGACGTCATGTACACT
>JAWLDL010000349.1:0-3275 GCA_041686675.1 Spirochaetia bacterium
GCCTCGCCTTCCACGCGGAGAAGCTCGTCATCCCAGGGGCCCCGGCTGAACATGCCTTCTCCAATGTCCCGGATGGAATCCACCGGGTAGTTATCCAGGATAAGATCGATAGTGGCCGCATTGTAGAGGTTGATCCAGTAGGCGAGCTGCTCGTCGCGGTTGAGCCCGGAAACGGCGACCGCCTGAAGCCGATCGAGGTAGGCCTGCAGGCTACGGTGGTCGGCGCGGCTCACATCGCCGTATGCGACCCGGTTCACGCCGCTCGGGTGCTCGGCAATCAGGTGTTGATCGAGGAAGTCGGCCCAGGCCGAATGATCGATCGTCTCCTGCGAGGATGCGTCGTGGGCTTCCCAGCGTGGCCAGAGCTCCGCCTGGGGGGCGGCGGTTGCCGCCGCGCCGACGAGAAGGAATGCGCACGCCACGATTACCCAACGCGGTGCTCTATCGCTCGTGTTCCGCTCGTTTTTCATGAAAGATACAGTAATACAAAGAGATTGCAGTTGCAACTTTCCGGAACCGTTGGGCGTGTATTCCGCCGTTGCAGCTCGTTGCGAAGGGGGTGGAGCTGCACTATAGTGGCGGTGAAGGAGATCCGCTTACATGCCGACCGGTACACCCACCGACCAGCCGCTGTCCGAAGCGCGGCGCGTCGCCCACGGGATTCGAAAACGCGCGCTCGCCCTGACCATAGAGAAAAACGGCTGCTACCTCAGCCAGGCTCTGTCTTCGGCGGAAACTCTTGCGGTGCTCTACACACGGGTGCTGAATATCGGCCCGAGCGCGGGGCCTGCCGTGCCGCTGCCGTTTCCCGGAGTGCCCCGTCGGGGGCATCATCCTCTCGGCGCGGCCTATAACGGCCCTCGCGACGCCGGGCACGACCGGCTTCTGCTGTCGGCGGCGCACTACGCGGTTGCGGTGTACGCGGCGCTCGTAGAGACCGACCGCATGGCACCCGAGGGGCTCGATCAGTTCAACACCGACGGCAGCTCGGTGGAGATGATCGGCGGCGAGCACTCTCCGGGGATGGAGCTTACCACCGGGTCCTTCGGCCAGGCATTGAGCCAGGCCGGCGGTATAGCCCTCGCGCGGCGCGTGAAGGCCGAGACCGGCCGCACTGTCGTGTTCATGTCCGACGGTGAGTTCGAGGAGGGGCAGACCTATGAGGCGGTGCAGGCGCTCATCCACTACGGGCTCGACAGTGTGCTGGTTTTTGTCGATGTGAACGGGCAGCAGGTCGACGGGGCCACGAAGGACGTCATGAACATCGACACGCTTGCCGACCGGCTGCGGGGCTTCGGGGCGGCCGTGGAAGCGGTCGACGGACACGATGTCGAGGCCCTCGAGGCGGCCGCGCGCACCGAACACAGGGGCGTCCCGCTCTTCGTGCTGGCTCACACCGACAGCACCCGCGGCGTGCCGCTTCTCGAAACGAGAAAGCCCCACGTTCACTTCGTCCGGTTCAAGTCGGCGGAAGAGAAGGCCGAGTTCGAGCGCTTTCTCGAGGAGATGTAGCAGATGGAACTCGTGCAACAAGTCCATGAACGGAATCTGGTCTCCTGGGCCGCCGACAAGCCCGAGGTGGTCGTCTTTTCCGGTGACCTTACCGGCTCCACCGAAATCCGCTCCTTTCGCGATACCTATCCCGACCGCTTCTTCAACCTGGGCATGGCCGAGCAGAACATGATGAGCTGGGCCGGCGGCATGGCCCGTGAGGGCTTCACGCCCTTCGTGCACACCTTCGCCGTGTTCCTCTATCGCCGGGCGCTTGATCAGATCGAGATGTCCATCGCCTATCCGAATCTGCGGGTGCGGATGTTCGGTTTTCTGCCGGGCATTACGACACCGGGCGGTGTCAGCCATCAGGCGATCGACGACATCGCCGTGCTTCGCGGCGTACCGAACATGACGATACTCGAGGTGGGCGACGCCACCGACATCGAGAGCATGCTCGACGTCGCGCATGCGGTGGACGGCCCGGTCTACGTGCGGATGCTGAGAAAAGAGGTTCCGCGGCTCTTTCCCGCCTCCGCGGCCATGGAGCTCGACACTGCCAGGGTGGTGCGCGAGGGGCACGACGTCACTGTCATCACCTCCGGCATCTGCACCGAGGAGGCCATGCGCGCCGCCGCAGCCCTCGAGGCCCGCGGGGTATCGGTCGAGCATCTCCACATCACCACGCTCAAACCCTTCTCCGACGATCGTGTGGCGGAGGCCTGCGCCAGGGCGAAGTACGGGGTGGTGACTCTCGAGAATCATACGACCATCGGCGGCCTCGGCAGCTGCGTCGCCGAGCTCATGGCCGAGCGCGGGGTAGGGAATCGCCTTACCAGGCTGGGTCTCTTCGATACGTACGCCCACGGGGCATCGCGGGAGTACCTCATGAAAGAGTACCGACTCGATGCGATGAGCCTCGTCGAGGCGATCGCCGGTCTCCTCGGACAGCGGCTCGATGTCTCGGAGGAAGAGCTCGCAGAGGTCCGGCTCTCGGAGTTCACCGGCGAGGGACAACTCGAGGCGCTCTAAGACCGGGCCGTCGCCGGAAGCCCCGGCTTCGGGCGCCGGGCCGCGGTTGCAGGCCCCGGCCCCGGGGCCGCGACTTCGCCGCCGCCGCCCGCTTTTCTCCGGCCCCACGCGATGGTATCTTTCCGCTGACAGCACACTCAGGAGGAATCATCTATATGCTTCAGAACAGACCGGGGCTTGCCGCGGGCAACTTCGTCGCAAGTGCCGGCATTTCAGACGTTCAGCGGACAGTACTCAAGAACGTATACCTGTGGATGACCGCGGGCCTCGCCATCACCGGCGTCACAGCGACCTACGTCGCCTCCAACGACGCGCTGGTGGGCGCGATCGCGGGGAATCCCATCCTGCTTTTCGGGCTCATCATCGGTGAGCTCGCGCTGGTGTTCTTCCTCTCGGCGCGCATCCAGACCATGACGCCCATGGCGGTCACCCTGAGCTTTGCCGGCTACTCGCTTCTCAACGGCGCGACCCTGTCCATCGTGTTCCTCGCCTACACCGGTGGCAGCATCGCGCGGGCCTTCTTCCTTGCCGCCGGCATGTTTGCGGCGATGAGCGTCTACGCGATGACCACGCGACGCAACCTTGCGAGCTGGGGAAGCTATCTCTTCATGGGGGTCATCGGGCTGATTCTCGCCTCGGTGGTCAACATGTTCCTCGCAAGCGCCGCCTTCGACTGGATCATCTCCCTGGCGGGCGTTGCGATTTTCCTCGGACTCACCGCCTACGACACGCAGCGCATCCTCGCGCTGACC
>JAWLDL010000350.1:0-3267 GCA_041686675.1 Spirochaetia bacterium
GCGCTGCCCGGAGCCGCCCGGGGCGAAACGCAGGCCGAAACACGGGTAGCTGTGACGACTCTTCACACCGCCGGCACGGCGCAACAGCGGGTGTTCGAGGCTGCGTTGAGCGCAGCCGTCGACCGCGCTAACCGTGAGCTCGGAACCCCGTCCTTCATTCTCGCCGACACGCGGCAGCCCGGAACGGATGGCCGGATCGACATCACCGCCGTCAACGACGGCTCGCAACGGGTAGTCTCGCTCACCGCCGCCGGTGCCGGGGGGCGCGGCACGAATGGCCCGGGCGTGACCGCGACCGTCTTTGCCCCCTGGGACGAGCTTCTCGAGACCGTGCTTGCCTCCACCCTGCGCTACCTCGACGCCGCCCGCGCCGGTTTTCCGTCCCGCAGCGAGGCTACGGCCCGCTTCATCGATGAGCTCCCCGCTGCAACCATTGCCTCGCCCTCGGCACAGCTTGCTCAGGCCGGCGCCTACCCCTACAGCGTCACCGTTCTCCCCGACGGCAACCTCGTCATGGGCGGCAGTGTTTTCGCGGTAGAGCTCGACCCGCTTTTCCGCGTGGTCGGGTACCCGGGACGATCGCTCCTCGAGCAGGGCAACTACAACTACGCCATGCAGACCTCGAGTACTCCGGCCGGCACGCTGTTCCTCCGCGCAGGGAGTGGCGACGGTCTCTACCGGCTGATCGAGGGGGCGCCCCGGCCACAGCGTATTCCTGCAGGAGTCAGCGGGCCCGGCCACTTCACCGCTCTCAGAGACGGCTCGGTCGTGGTTGTGGACAGCGTGAACCGTCGCTCGGTGCGGATCGCAGAGCGACGCCCCGAGCCGATCGACCTGCACACGCACGAAAGCTCGTATATCGCGACCATCGCGGCGGGCCCCACGGGCGGCATCTGGAGTTTCGATGCGGTAGGCCGCCGCATCACCGTGTTCACCGCGGAAGGAACGGCGGTGGATAGCATCATGCCCCATCTTCCACCGGAAGATCTCGCACAGACCACGGCCATGGCGGTATACGAGGACGGCTCCTTCATCCTGCTTACCCGCACGGGTCTCTGGAAACTGCGCCCGAACGGCGCCCTGCAATGGCACGTTCCCGCAGTGCCCAACGGAGAAGGCGGAAGCTTCGCACAGGCTATGGGACTCGCCGTGGATTCAGAGCGAGGGTTCGTCTACGTCGCCGACCCCGGCCGCAGGACCATTGCCCGCTTCCTCGACACGAGCATAGCGGAGCCGACCGGCACGCAGGCCCGGCTTGCGGCGGCAAGTGCCGCGGTCTCCGAGGCCGCCGAGTCGGGCGTCGGAACCGCACAAGCGCTCCGGAACAAGGCGTTGATCTACGAGGAGCTGAGCGCCCCGGCTCTCGCCGAGAACGCCTGGCAACGGGTGCTGGACGTTGACCCCTTGGACGCGGAAGCCGCCGACGGTCTCTCTCGTGCGGAAATCAGCAGGCTCGAAGTGCGGGCTTCCGGGCTTGCGAGGGAAATGCGCAGAATCCTCGATGTTGTCGGGCAGGAAAGCGCGCGCATGACGTACAGTCAGGCGCTGCAGGCCTACGAGCGCATCCGGGTGCTCGATCCGGATCGGGACGGAATAGTTGAAGCCATCAACAGCCTGCGACGCGACTTCGAGGGACATGGCATACCACGTGAGGACCCCCGCGGTGCGCTCCAGGTTACCGCACTCACCGTCGAAGACCTCTTTCCGTCGCTGTCTTCGGCGTACCGAAATCGCCCGGTCGGGTCGATATCGATAGAGAACACCGGCGGCGCGCCTCTGCGCAACGTCATCGTCGAGCTCGAGCTCAAGCGCTTCGGCGACTATCCGGTGAGCTCGGAAGCCGTGGCATCCCTCACTCCGGGAGAGTCCACCGAGATCCCGCTTCACGTCATCCTGAACACCGAGGTCTTTCGCATCGAGGAGGACCTTCCCGTACAGATCCGGCTCACCGTGCGGGCCGATTCGCTGACAGGACCAATCGAGACATCGCGCACCACGGCGATCACCCTCTACCGCCGCACAGCGCTCACCTGGGACGACACGCGAAAGCTCGCCGCCTTTGTCACGCCGAACGAGGGTAATGTGGTGCGCTTCACTCATGCGCTCGCCGGCGCGCCGGATGTTCCCGCTACCTCAGGCCCCGGGCCGTCCTCCGCCTCCGCAGCCCCCGTGCAGAGCTTCTCGCCGCGGATCTCCCGCGCCGCTCGAATCGCTGATGGCCTCGGGCTGCTCGGCATCAACTACGTGGAGGATCCCGACACGCCGATCTCCGAGATCCTCGGGCGCGTCGGTGTCGTGGACACCGTTCGGTTCCCGCGGACCACCCTGCTCCATCGCGCCGGAGACTGCGACGATACCACCGTACTGTTAAGCTCCCTCTACGAGGCGGCCGGCATTCCAACCGCGGTGGTCACGACGCCGGACCATGTGCTTCTGGCCTTTGACACCGGCGAACCGGCCTCCCGGGACTGGCTCTTCGAAAGTGACGACCATGCCGTGTTTCGGCACGACGGGCGCATATGGCTTCCGATCGAGACAACGGTCCTCTCGGACGGCTTCACTGGGGCCTGGCGCGCCGCCTCCACACGCATCCGCCGGGCAGGCGCCGCGGACACGGGATTCGTCCCCGTCTCGACGGCGTGGAACCGGTTCCCGTCACTGTCGGTGCCCGTAACCGAGCTCAATATCATGCCGCCGGCCGGCCCCGCGCGCCTCGAACGTGCGCGAGAGACCGACGCCGATCTCGAGCGAGTCATCTACACCGACGCCGTGGCCCGCGGCCGCGCGGACGCCGCTAACCGCCCCGGCCCCGCCCGCGTACGCCATCTCAACCAACTTGCCATGCTCCACGGCCGTTTCGGTCGCCATGAGGAGGCACGGGCGGCTCTCATGTCCGCCCTCGAGATCGCTCCTGAAGCAGTTGCGAGCCGCGTCAATCTGGCCAATCTCTCGATAGCCGCCGGCGACTACGTGGAAGCACGGCGTGTCCTGCTGCCTGCCTACGACCGTCGGCCCGACTCGGTCCTCGTAAATGCCCTGCTGGCCCATGTAGAACTGGCGCTCGGTGACGGAGATGAGGCGCGGGGTTACATCAACCTCGTGCGCCGCCGCGCACCGGACCTCGCGCGTCGATACGCCCTCCTCGATACCGACAGCGCGACCCGCGCGGGCGGACCGGACGCCGGCCCGCAGCTCGTCTGGCCGGATTCGGAGCAGGAGCTCTGAGCTCTCGTCGACTCATCACTTGCCTCCGACCGGCGCCGACTA
>JAWLDL010000351.1:0-3246 GCA_041686675.1 Spirochaetia bacterium
ACGATTCTCTCGTGCGTGTTCGCATGGAACGAATACCTCTTCGCTCTCATTCTCTCCGGCCGCGATGCTCAGACGCTCACCGTCGGCCTCACTCGCTTCCTCGGCGGAATGGAAGATGCAATCAGGTGGGGAGAGCTCTCAGGCTGGGCGATTACGATCGTGGCGCCCGTCGTGCTTCTGGCCCTCCTCGTGAATCGACAACTGCGCAAGGGATTTGCGGGACAGATGTAGCGTCGGGGAATGACATGGATGCGCGGTTCGTTGCTCGCTCGCGTCTCTCGCCTTTGACCCTGAAGGCAGAGAAATGCGAACAAAACGAAACCGACGTCATCTCCGCGTCGGTGTGATAGAGCAACGGAGCCGGCTCGGTGCAGATTCCAGGCTCCCTTCGGGTGAAACGGTAGAGCGAACACGCACGTCGCCCGCCATTGACAGCCTCTCGGCTTCAGCTACGTGCATCCATCATGTAGATCGATTACCCCTTTCGCAATACCAGAAGTGCGGCTTTACATTTGATTTTTTTGGTTTATAATGACTTTATTACTTTTATGGACTTATCATTTGAAATTTAGCACGTTCGTCGCAGGCCTCATTCTCTCATTTTCACTCGCCGGTTGGGGACAGGCACCGCAAACCGACCCGGCGAGAGTTCTTGTGCTGCACTCCTACCACCAGGGCTTTGCCTGGACCGATAGCATACAGAAGGGAATCGAGGAGGGTTTCGCGGCCGCTGGAGTGCGGGCGGAAATCGACGTCGAATACCTGGACACCAAACGCCACCCCGGCGATGAGCTCTTCGGCCAGTATGCCCGACTCTTCGCGGAACAGTTTCGAGACTGGCAGCCCGACGTCATCATCAGCATGGACGACGACGCGCTGCGCTTCCTGTTCGCCTACCGTGACACGCTGTTCCCGAACGTCCCGGTGGTCTTCGGGGGCCTGGATGCGGAATCCTTCGACGGCTCTCTGCTCGCCGATCAGTCAGGCTATACCGGCGTCGTGGAGCGGCTCGATCTCATATCAACTCTGGAGCTGATTCGGGACGTCGACCCCGGCGTCCGGCGCGTATTCTTTGTTCACGACCGAACGACCAGCGGTCTCATGCATCGGCGACACCTCGAGGAGCTCCGTCCGGCTTACGAGGGGAAGATCGAGTTCCTGTTTCCCCGCGCCGAGGGGACGGTGAGCCGGACCGAATTGCTGGAAACACTGGCGGGGTTGAAGCAAGATACCGCGGTCTATTTCACCGGTTTCTTTCGGGATCGTCACGGCGAGGCGCTCCCGACGGAGACCATCATCCCGGCGATTGTCGAGGCGTCCCCGGTCCCAGTGTATGCCCATGTCGAGTCCTACTTCGGCTCAGGCGTCATCGGGGGCAAGATGCTGAGCGCGGAGGTGCACGGCGAGTCGGTGGCGCGAAAGGCCGCCGCCATCCTCGAAGGCTCACCGGTCGACGAGGTACCGGTCACGGTTGAGAGCTCCAACCGATACATGTTCGACCACCGCGCGCTCCGGCGCTTCGACATTTCTCGCGACCGCCTGCCTGAGGGGAGCATCGTCGAGTTCGAACCGACCTCGCCGTTCTATCGCTACCGCGATGAGTTGATCTGGGCCGCTGCAGCACTGCTCACACTGCTGACCCTCACGGCCCTGCTCGGTACCAGCGTCCTGAAGCGTCGGATGGCGGAACGAAAGCTGGCCGCGAACGAGGAGAAGTATCGTGCCCTCGTGGAAGAACAGCTGGATATGGTGGTCGAGGTGGATTCCGAAGGTCGATTCGTCTTCGCGAATCACCGATACCTCGAGACCTTCGGCAAAACGGAATCAGCGCTTATCGGAACCTTATTCATGCCTCTGGTACATCCCGAAGACCAGCAGTCCACCTCGGAGGCAATGGAGTCGCTGTATCGCCCGCCGTACTCCTGCTCACTTGAGCAGCGCGCCTGGACCGTGGAAGGATGGCGGTGGCTTGCGTGGTCCGATCGCGCCTTGATCGATACCGACGGCCGGGTGATTTCGATCATCGGCGTCGGTCGGGACGTTACCGAGCGAAAAGAAGCTGAGCTCAGACTCCAGGAGACGCTGTCCGAGAAGGACCTTCTGATGAAGGAGATAAACCATCGGGTAAAGAACAACCTGATGCTGGTACGCTCCCTCATCAGCCTCAAAGCCGCAGGTACGGATGGGGAAGCCGACGCACAGGCCGGGTTTTCGGATCTCATGCACCAGATCGACGCTATCCGAATCGTTCACGAAAAACTTCACCAGGAGGAGCGGTTCACCACCGTCTCGATGCCCGGCTACCTCCGTCAGGTCGTGGAAACGGTGTTCGCCTCCGGTACCGAACTCGGCGTCAAGCTCCAAATAGAGGTAGCGGAGGTCTCTCTCCCGACCAAAACGGCGGTCCCGCTCGGCCTCATCGTAAACGAGATAGCCACAAACGCTGCAAAGCACGCCTTTAATGGCGGCGAGCAGTCCGAGTTCTCTCTGCGGCTTTCGGTGGGGGCCGCGAGCGATCCCGTGAAGAGGACCATCGAGCTCGTCCTGTCAAACACCGGCCGGCCCGTTCCCGAAGATGTCAGCCTCGAGAACTCATCCGGGCTCGGACTCAGTCTGGTCGGTGAACTGGTCCAGCAGATCGGTGGCTCCATCGTTCTGGAGCGCACCCCGAAGACTCGCTTCACTATCCGGTTCGAGGTCCCCGAGGAAGCCGGCGGAGGGTGAGCGCCGGTACGCAGAGGCCGGACGCTGCAGTCCGGCGGAGACGCATCTTTGACTTCTCTCCCCCGCGCCGGTAGCTTTTAGCCTGAGGAGACCTGTGGCGACGGTCACAAAACCACTGACAACATCAGTTACAAAAACGGAGAGGAGAACAACAATGGACCTCACGAGCACTGCAACACTGAACAACGGAGTAGAGATTCCCTGGGTCGGATTCGGCGTTTTTCAGGTGGAGCCCGGCAAGGAAGTCGAGCAGGCGGTCACCTCGGCGCTGGAGGCCGGCTACCGGCACATCGACACCGCCTCGTTTTACCGAAACGAAGACGGCGTCGGCAAAGCTATCAAGGAAAGCGGGATCTCGCGGAGCGACCTGTTCGTGACGACCAAGGTATGGAACGACGAGCAGGGCTACGATAAAACGCTCGAGGCCTTCGAGCAGAGTCTGAACCGCCTGCAAATGGACTACGTGGATCTCTATCTGGTGCACTGGCCCATCAAGGGCATGTACAAGGACACCTGGCGGGC
>JAWLDL010000352.1:0-3237 GCA_041686675.1 Spirochaetia bacterium
CCAGTGTGCGGCCGTATGCCCCACCGCAGCCATCGTTCCGAAGAGCCATGTCGACCGCGTGTGGGACGAGGTGCAGGCCGACGACACGTACGTCGTCGCTCAGGTTGCCCCGGCGGTACGCGTTGCCCTCGGCGAGATGTTCGGGATGAAGCCCGGCGAAACCGTCACCGGCAAGATCACAGCTGCGCTGCGCATGCTCGGTTTCGACGCCGTTTATGACACGAGCTTCGGTGCTGATCTGACGGTCGCCGAGGAAGCAGCCGAGTTTCTCGAGCGCCGCACGGCCGGGGAGAGACTCCCCATGTTCACCTCATGCTGTCCCGCGTGGGTGAAGTTTGCCGAGCAGTCCTTTCCCGAACTGCTGCCGAACCTGTCGAGCTGCATGTCGCCGCAGAGTATGGTGGGTTCGCTCGTGAAACGCACCGTACCCGAAGAGACGGGCGTCGATGCTTCGCGGGTGAAGGTTGTCTCCATCATGCCCTGCACGGCGAAAAAGTACGAGGCGCAGCGGCCGGAACTCAGCCGCGAAGGTGAGCCGTACGTCGATCACGTGCTGACCACCGCCGAGCTCGGCCGCATGATCCAGGAGGCAGGTATCCGGTTTGCCGACCTTCCCGCCTCCTCGATGGACCTGCCGATGGGGTTCAGCTCCGGTGCCGGGGTGATTTTCGGGAACTCCGGCGGGGTGGCAGAGGCTGTTGCACGGTACGTCGGCGACGGCGAGACCCTCAATGTCGCCGTGGTACAGGGCATCGCGGAAGCCAAAGACCTCGCTCGCGAGGTACGCGAGGGGCGATCGGACTACGACCTCATCGAGGTCATGGCCTGTCCCGGAGGCTGTATCGGTGGCGCCGGACAACCGGTGAGCTTCGAACACGAGACCCACAGCCGGCGCGCCGAGGGGCTTCGTGAGAACGACGCCGCGATGCCGCTCAGACGCAGCAGCGACAATCCCTTTATCGGGCGCTACTACGAGGGGATACTCGGCGGCAGGCCCGGCAGCCATGAGGCCCACGAGCTGCTGCACACCGAGTATCGCAGCCGAAAGCGCATCGAGGACGCACAGATCCCGCTCGTCACCGGTCGCGGAGAGCGGAAAGTGGCTGTTCGGGTATGTGTCGGCACGAGCTGCTTTCTGCGCGGAAGCCAGGACCTGCTGACCAGACTCATCCATCGACTCGCGGACGACGGACTCGAAGAGCTCGTGGATATCAACGCAACGTTCTGCAGTGAGCGGTGCAACCTCGGGCCTACGGTGCACATCGACGACGAAGTCATCTACGGCGCGACGGTGGACGCGGTTACAGAGCGCGTGAGAGAACTCACCGGAATGCTTGTTGCAGGGTGATATGCTGATTGGCGGCGGTTCCCCGTGGGGACCGCCGCGTTCTTTCAGGCAGGGGAGGGGTTACGTTTCTCGATCGGCGTCGGATTCGTCGGCTTCGCCGTTCTCCTCGCCGTCCTCGTCGTTCTCTTCTTCTTCCGCGACGTAGCGTTCGTCCATGGGACCGCCGGGCGAAAGATACTCCAGGTAGGACTTGTCCTCGCCCTCCGATCCGTCTTTGGTCTGCTTCTTCTGTCGCTTCTGCTCCTGCTTCTTCTTCTTCTGGAGCTGACGACGACGTTTATCTGCCTTGAATGAGCGTCTTGCCATAGAAGGCCTCCTTGCGAGTAGGTATGCCGTTGTACAGTGGAGAGCGAGAATGGCTGGCTCTCTCGATTCACGCTCCGTAGAGCATGAAGAACGTGGCCTTTGCTATAAAGTATCACATGTAGGGGCTGAAGGGAAGCAGCGGGGCGCTGCTCGTGACAGCTGTCCTGATGTGGTCTATACTATTGGAGCACAAAAACCTACACAATCTGGAGAGAACACCATGACACACGTACTGACCGAGGTCCCGGAGGTGCTTCTGATGGGGCCCGGGCCATCTGCGGTGCACCCCGAGACATACAAAGCGATGAGCGTGAGTACGCTCGGACACATGGATGCGCAGTTCATCGACATTATGGATGAAACGAGCGAGAAGCTGCGGAGCCTCATGAACACGAAGAACGCCGTCACCTTCCCGGTATCAGGAACCGGGAGTGCCGGTATGGAGGCCACCTTCGTGAACCTCGTGGAACCGGGTGACCGGGTGCTGATTCTGGTCAACGGTGTCTTCGGTACACGCATGACCGACGTCGCAGGGCGTCTCGGTGCCGAGGTTGACACGATCGAGGCGGAGTGGGGGACGGCGATCGACGTCGCTGAAGTGAAGAAGCGTCTCGGCGAACAGGCCTACAAGATCGTGGCGGTGATACATGCTGAAACATCCACCGGCGTCCGAAACCCTGTGGCCGAAATCGGTGCGCTCGTACGCGACACCGATGCGCTCTACCTCGTGGACGGAGTCACGAGCCTCGGTGGCATGCCCGTAAAGCTCGATGAGTGGGGCGTGGATGCGTTCTACAGTGGAACGCAGAAGTGCCTCTCGGTGCCGCCCGGTCTCGCGCCGGCTTCCTTCTCGGACCGCGCGATTTCGGCAATCGAGAACCGAAAAGCAAAGGTGCCGAACTGGTATCTCGACGTCTCCATGTTGTCGGCCTACTACCAGGGGAAGAGCAGGAAGCGAAGCTACCACCACACCGCTCCCATCAACATGATCTACGGTCTCCTGCAGGGGCTTGCTTTGATCGAGGACGAGGGTTACCAGGCGGTATACGACCGTCATCGGCACGTGCACGAGCGCCTCGTGGCGGGGATCGAGAAGCTCGGCCTCTCCATGGTGGTAGACCCCGACTATCGCTTGCCGAACCTCAATGCCGTCACGGTTCCCGAGGGAGTCGACGAGGCGGCCGTCCGACAGGCGCTGCGGAACAAACACCATATAGAAATCGGTGCCGGCCTCGGGCCACTCGCCGGAAAGATCTGGCGCGTGGGGATCATGGGGCACACCGCACGGGAAACCAACGTGGACCGGTTCCTCGGCGCCCTCACGGAAGAACTCGGGGCCTGAGCCACCCGGCGGGGCCGGGCCGGCTGCGGCTCCCCGGTCCCGGGCCGCCGGCTCCCCGGTCCCGGCCGCGGGCATCCCCGGTCCCGGCCGCCGGCTCCCCGGTCCCGGCCGCCGGCTCCCCGGTCCCGGCCGCCGGCTCCCTTTGTTGACCGCATCCGGTCGAGGTGCTACACTCCGCCGCACGCATAATCATGCATGCAAAATGCAGAATCATCGAGGGAGGACGAGATGGATTCGGTCA
>JAWLDL010000353.1:0-3231 GCA_041686675.1 Spirochaetia bacterium
GATGCTGCTTGGCGAGATAGACGCCGCCCGAAATGAGGGATTATATCTCGCCGCTTTCGAGGCCGCGTGGTCCGGTAACTGAGGATTTCCGCAACGAAAATTCCGTTCAATCTCGATAATAAAGGTTTTGACAAGCATACGGGACCGGATACATAATGTTGTATAAATATCCGTAATTCCACGATAAGGAATACAACAATGAGAGAAAGACCAGCGCGACTCCAGGCAATCAAGAAGATTATTCGCAGTGAACGAATCAACAGTCAGGAGCAGCTCCTGCGCCACCTCGAGCGGGAAGGCTTCTCCGTAACCCAGGCGACCCTGTCACGCGACCTCAAGCTCCTTCGGGTGGGGAAGATCTCCGACGGCATCGACGGTTACTTCTATCGTCTGCCTCGTGAGGACGAACGACGGGAGTCGGAGCGCAGTTATGTGCAGGATTTCCGGCGCGGCTACGTGTCCCTTGACTTTTCGGGGACGACCGCCGTCGTTCACACGCTCGAAGGGCACGCCGACAGCGTGGCCATCGCCCTCGACAACCTCAACATTCCGGAGGTGCTCGGGACCATCGCCGGGAACAACACGGTGTTCGTGGTCCTGAGAGAGGACACCGACCGCAACGAGCTTCTCTCGAAACTCCGGTCGAAGGTTCCCGACCTGGAAGAATAGAAAGGACGAAGATACGTGAAAGCAGCAATCCTCGGCGCCACGGGCTACGGAGGGATGGGCGTGATGAAGCTTCTCGCCAACCATCCCTCCGTGGAAACCATTCTTCCTGTCTCCTCATCACGCCCCGGCGAGCACCTCACCGCCGTCTATCCGGGCCTCGCACCCGCTCTGCTCGAGAAGACACATGACGGGGCACTCCTCGGGGTTGAGGAGGCCCGCGCGGAGGATCCCGACGTGGTCTTCGCCGCGCTTCCCCATCTGAAATCAGCGGAGGTGTGTGCGCCATTCTTCGACTCGAGTGTCGTCATCGACCTCTCGGCGGATTTCAGGATCCCCGACATCGCGCTTTTCGAGAACGCATACGGAAGCAGGCCGCCGCGTGAGGATCTCCTCTCGCGGAGCGCGTACGGTCTCACCGAATGGTTTCGCGACGAGGTTCGTCGCGCGGACATCATCGCCAACCCCGGGTGCTACCCGACCGCCGCGCTGCTGCCGCTCTTACCGCTGCTGCGCGACGGCCTTGTAACGGGACCGATCAGTATCGCCGCCATGTCGGGGATCTCCGGCGCGGGACGCAAAGCGGCGGTCAATCTGCTCTTCACAGAGCGCAGCGAGAACGTGAACGCCTACGCACCGGGCAGTACCCACCGTCACTGGGCGGAGATCAGCCACTACGCCCGGCGGTACCTGGCGGGCGGCGGGGACGCGGACGGCACCGGTGGCGGAGCCGGCAACGCCGACGGCGGCTCCCCGGCGACGGGTGCGACCTCGGCCGCAGGGTCGGCTGCCGGCGCCGGCGGCATCGCCGACCAGATCCTCTTCACCCCTCACCTCGTTCCGATCAAGCGCGGGATCGCCGCTACCACGAGCTGCGTGCTCACAGCCGATGCTGACGCCGCGAGTGTCGCCGAAAGCCTCGAGCAAAGCTACGGAGCGGAGCCCTTTGTCGGCTTTTCCTCACGTGCCGTCCCTGAGACCCGGGACGTGCGCGGGTCGAACCGTTGCGACATCGGCTTTCACGTGGAGGGCGGCATGCTACTTCTGTTCAGCGTTATAGATAACCTGGAGAAAGGCGCCGCCGGGCAGGCCGTGCAGAACATGAACGTCCGCTTCGGCGAAGAAGAAACCGCGGGGCTCGAGCTCTGGGGAGAGTTCTGAGCGATTGAGCCTATGAACAGCCATACCATCGTCGTAAAAATCGGGGGACGCACGCTCTCGAGCCCGGGCGTGCTCGAGCATCTCGTTGCCGACATCGCGGCCCTGGAAGACTACCGCATTGTGCTCGTGCACGGAGGCGGGGCGGAGGTCACCGCCTACGCCGGCCGACTCGGAATCACCTCGGAGTTCGCTGACGGCGTTCGCATGACCGGCGAGGAGGAGATGGAGGTCGTCGACATGGTGCTCGCCGGTCTCCTCAACAAGCGGGTCGCGCGGCGCTTTCAGGTGGCAGGCGTCCCGAGCGTCGGCATCTGCGCCTCCGACGGCGGCCTGTTGACCGGAACGCCCGTTCTCCGTCCCGACGGCAATCCGAGCCGCACCGGCCGCGTCGCCTCGCGGAATCCCGCGTTTCTCGAGCATCTGCTCACCGGCGGCTACCTCGCCGTCGTCGCATCGACCTTCTCCGACGGGGACGGAGGAGGCCTCAACCTCAACGCGGACGACGCCGCCCTCGAAATCGCCACGATGCTCACCACCGACGCGCTCCTTTTTCTGTCCGATGTGCCCGGCATCCTGCGCCGGCGGGGGACGGAGGATGAGCCGGGGACGGCCGGACCGGGGACGGAGGTCGGACCGGGGACGGAGGACGCACCCGGGCTCATCAGGCGCCTCACGCCCACCGAAGTCGAGGCGGAGATCGGGACGGGCACGATCTCGGGCGGGATGATCCCGAAGGTCCGCTCGAGCGTCGCGGCTTTGCACGCCGGTGTCGGAACCGTTATCATAGGGAGCTACACGGAAGACGCGTCACTGAAACACATACTTGCCGGAAACAGCGGCACGAGGATCGAACAATGAGTGCGACAACCGGGGATCTCCCCTTCCCGAAGAACTACGCATCGGAGCTCCTGACACTCGAACGCGGCGCGGGGATCTACGTCGAGGACACAGACGGTACCCAGTATCTCGATCTCGGCGCCGGAATCGCGGTGAATGCTCTCGGCTACGGCCGGCTCGACCTCGCCGAGATCGCCCATGATCAGATGCAGAAGCTCATCCATGTATCCAATCTCTACACGACCCGCCCCGCACTTGATCTCGGGCGGGCGCTCATCGCCTCCACGCCGAGCACGCAGGGGAAGCGGTTTGCCGCGGTTCACTTCGGGAACAGCGGCGCCGAGGCCAACGAATCGGCGTTGAAGTATGCGCGGCTCTACGCGGGGGCGACGAAGGGGCCCGAGCATCACCGGTTTCTCACCTTCTCCAGCGGCTTTCACGGCCGCACGATGGGCTCGCTCTCTGTAACGGCGAATGCGAAGTACCGCACAAAGTTCGAGCCCCTCGTCCCCGGCGTCGAGGTGGCAGCTTTCAACGACCCCGAGGCACTCGAGAACGTCCTCGATG
>JAWLDL010000354.1:0-3217 GCA_041686675.1 Spirochaetia bacterium
CCCGCAGAAAGGGATCCCATCGCGGGTCCATCGGCGCGAGTCGCTCCTCGAGATCGGTGAGCGCAACCTCTTCGAGGCCGCTGAAGTCGGAAATGCGTACCGTTACGGTGCCGCGGCTGAGGACATCTTCGAATCCCTCCGCGCGGAGGGCGGGGATCAGGCCGGAGCGCTCCTCCGAGCGCGGAATAAGGAGGCTGTAGAACCCGCTCCAGGTCGACGAGTCGCTGCTGTGCGCCTGCGGCATGAACAGGAGGAAGGCTGTGGAGGACACGAGATAAACAAGAAGGAGACACCCGATCAGGGTCGGGCCGCGCCAGTCAATACCGTGACGATTCATTGGGCTATCTATAACAGGCTGAAACCGGTGGCGATGAAGAACCCGAGCAGCACGCCGACCGAAACCTCGGCAGGGGTGTGTCCGTTGATCTCCCGCACAGCTCTGAAGCGGATCCCCACCTTGTCCCGAAGCTCGAGTCCGAGCCGGTTGAGCGCCTGGGCCTGCAAACCTGCAGCCCGACGCACGCCGAGGGCATCGCGTATGATGAGTATCCCATAGAAGAGCGACAGGGTAAACAACGGTGAGGACAGTCCGTACTCGAACCCCATGGAGGTCGCCAGAGAGGTCACCAGGGAGGCATGACTGGAGGGCATGCCGCCGGTCTTCCAGAATATGGTTTGCGCAACGTCTTTCGAGCCCGAGCTCCGGCTCCGCAGCGTCTCGATAACGGCTTTCAGTACCTGGGCGAGAAACCAGCTGAAGAAGGCCGATAGAAACACCGGTCCTGCGAACAGCTCGTACAGCGCACCTTCTCCATGCGGTTCCATTGACCTCATTCTTTGGGGCGGCGGGTGGTTTGTCAAGCGCGCGCTTCCCGTGAGAGACTCGGTGAGTGAACGCACCACGGACATCCCTCCCCCTCGGCGAGCACGACGAAGGCCGGCGACTCGATCGCGTACTGCGCCGCCTCCTCCCGGAGGTTTCGCTCAGCCGCATCTATACCCTGATCCGCAAGGGAGAAATCCGTGTAGGCGGCCGGCGCAGGGCCGCCTCCTACCGCATTGAGCGGGGCGACAGCCTCGAGTTGCCCGAGGAGCTTGCCCCGGCGGGCAGCGCCGCGAATGACGCCGCGAATGACGCCGCGGACGGCGCCGCGGACAACGCCACCATCCCCGCGGACCTCGCCGACCGCGTCGTGTACGAAAACGAGCACCTCCTCGCCATCGACAAGCCCGCCGGGATGCCCGTCCACGGTCGAAACGGGCTGCTTGCGGCGCTCAGGCCCTATCTCGAGGGTGGGGCGAGGAAGAGCATTTCATTTCGACCCGGCCCCATTCACCGCCTCGACCGGAACACGTCGGGCCTCATGCTCTTCCCGCGGTCTCTCCGCGGCTCGCAGCGAGCCTCCGAGCTACTGCGCACCGGCCGTCTCGAGAAGGGCTACCTCGCCCTGCTTTCGGGACGTCTCCACGGGATCGAGGTCTGGGAGGACCTCCTCGAGCGCGACCGGTCGCGGAACGTCACGCGGGTCGTCAGCGGAGCGGAGGGCACGGGCCGACCGGCGCGGTCGGTTGTGGCGCCCCTCGCCGGCGGGCCGACCGGAACGGAGGACGGCCCGGAGGTGACGCTTGCGCTTATCCGCATCGAGACGGGGCGAACCCACCAGATCCGGGCGCAGGCCGAGGCGCACGGACATCCGCTGCTCGGTGATACGAAATATGGCGGCGGCGGGGGCCGAGGCGCCGGCATCAACCACGGCCCAGGCGGTGCCGGCCGCGGCCGCGGGGGCCGTGTTCACGGCCGCGCCGACAGAGGCGGGAAAGGGGCAGCCATCCCGCCGGACGCCTATTTCCTGCACGCAGCGGTGCTCATCAATCGGGACCCCGATGAAGTCTTCCCCGCCCGTGTCATCTGCGCTCCGCCGGGCCGGGAACGACGGAAGGAGCTCGGCGCACGCCTGGGCGTCCGGGACGCACCGAAGGGCGATCGCGGTACTGGGGCCGGGGCCGGGGCAGGAACCGGGGCCGGGGCCGGGGGCAGGGCTGCCGGGACGGCTGCGGAGCTCGATGCGGCTCTTTCATGCACCGCCCTCTCCGAGTCACTTTCGGGGCTCGTATACAAAGAACCGGGCAATCAATAGAATATGGAAGAATGATCAGGTTCCTCGGCAAGATTATCTGGCGATTTCGCGGCATTCGTGTGTTTGCCCTCGTCGGGAAGAGCGGCACCGGAAAGAGCTTCCGGGCAAAGCTCATCATGCAGAAATACAGCATCGATCTCCTCATCGACGACGGCCTGCTTATCCGCGACCAGAAGATCATCGCCGGCAAGTCGGCAAAGCGGGAGAAGGCCTACCTCGCCGCGGTCAAGACGGCGCTCTTCACCGACAAGGAGCATCGCCGTGCCGTCCGCCACGCCCTCGAACGGGAGAACTTCAAGCGGGTGCTCATCATCGGGACCTCGGAGCGGATGGTCTACAAGATCGCGGAGGCGCTCAAGCTCCCCGCACCATCACGCATCGTGCGCATCGAGGACGTTGCCACCGCCGAGGAGATAGATACCGCAATCAACTATCGCCGCGTGCAGGGAAGCCATGTCATCCCCGTCCCGTCGATCGAAGTGCGCAGAAACTACCCCCGCACGATGGCGGATTCGGTGCGTATTCTCTGGCGCAAGGGGATGGGCCTGTTCAGGCAGCAGGAGATCTACGAGAAAAGCGTCGTGCGCCCGGACTTCAGCAGCAAGGGTCGCGTCACGATATCGGAGGCGGCCCTCAGTCAGATGATCATGCACTGCATCGACGAGTACGCCCCCGAGACCAGCATTCGAAAGGTGCAGGTCAAGAACGAGCCGACCGGGTATCGTATCACGGTGTTCCTCGACGTACCCTTCGGCAGTCCGCTCGCCGTCACCCTGCACAATATGCAGAGTTACACCATCGAGAACATCGAGAAGTTCACGGGGATTATCATCAAACAGTTGAATATCATCGTGAGCAACGTGACCGAGACACCGGAGTAGCGCCTGAAGTTTACCCGGGTAACGTGCCGACACTCATAGAGAGCATGGAGGTAAAGGTGATGAGACGCATCGCAATGGTTTTCGCGGGACTCCTCGTAGTATCCTCGACCCTGCCGGCCCAGAGTGGCGGCCAGTTCGAAGCACAAACCGAGCACTATCGGGTCGTCTCCGAGGTCAGCAGGAATCATGCGGAGCAGA
>JAWLDL010000355.1:0-3210 GCA_041686675.1 Spirochaetia bacterium
AGGGGGGAGAGCCGAAGTGTCGCGGAGGCCGAGGCGTCGCCTCGACGCAGGGTAATCCGGCGCTCTCCCGGCATGAGACGCAGCTCCATGGGTTCGCCGTCGGGCTGCGGCACCGGCTGCAGGGAAGCTCTTCGCCCGCCGCGAAGATAGCGCTCGGCGTCGTCGACCCGGAGGGTGCTGCCGGCGGCTGCACCCTCGAGGCGCACCGCCGCGGGGTAGGGGGTCAGGTCGGCCTCCACCGAGAGATCAGTATGGTAGGACTCGACAAGCAGCCCGTACTCTTCCTCGAAGAAATCCTCGGCGGTGATGCGGAAGCGGTGCACCCGGCCGGTGGTGAGTTCCTCACGCAGCTCGGTGGTGAGCTCCACCCAACGTCCGTCCTGCCGCAGGTCGACCGAGTAGGGCACCTCGAGCGGCTCGCCTGTTGCCCGGTTGTTGACACTGAAGCCGACCGACAGAGGGAGCGCGGGCGGCGGTCCCGTATCGACGGTCACCCGACGCCCCTCCACCGTGCGCGCATTCTCGCGCTGACTGCTGCGCGGGCGAAGCAGGAAGGACCGCCAGATCAGGTCCTGCTCGGCCATGATCTTCAGCCGGTAGGTGTCCGAGGGGAGATAGACTGTCTGTGATCTCAGGACGAAGCTGTTTTCGGTTTCCTGCTCGGGATCGGGGCGAAACCGCAGTCGCGTGCCTTCGACGGCGGGGATCGTGTCGTTGTCGTCTATAAAGATGCGCGCGTCGACGTAGGCTTCCTCCGGAAGCTTTCCCTGCCGCGGCAGGCGTACGGCGACCTCGAGCGCCCCGTACTCGTCTGGGTAGAGGTACTCGTAGTGGTAGCCATTGAGATAGGCCCACCCGCCGGCTCCCCCGATGAGCAGGAGCAGTACCGCGGCGAGGGCCGCAGTCAACCGCTTGCCGCGGCTCGCCTTCTTGAGCTCGGCGCGCTTTCCCTGCAGGAAGTCGCCGATGATCTGGGCATCGGCCACGCGCACCCGCCGGTCGAACACACGGTCGAGCCTGGCCAGGACCGCGTCCATCGACTGAAATCGGCGCTCGGGTTTCACCTTCATGCAGCGGCGTATCAGCCTCTGAGTGGTCGCGGAGATCTTCGGGTTGTGCTTGCGGGGCTTCGTGTACTTGCCCTGCTGGATGCGCCGGATGGCATCGGCGCTGATGGAGTTGGGAAAAGGTTTCTTGCCGGTGGTCATCTCGTAGAGCATGACGCCCATGGCGTAGATGTCCGCGCGCTTGTCGACGCTGCGGGAGTCGGCGTACTGCTCAGGCGGCATGTATGAGGGCGTGCCGAGGGTCATCCCCTCACGGGTCAGGCTGTCTTCGGACTGTCCTCCGTGGATGCTTGCGATGCCGAAGTCGACGAGCTTCACGTGTCCGTCGGTGGATATGAGGATGTTCCCCGGCTTGATGTCGCGATGCACCACCCCGCGCTCATGTGCATATTGCAGCGCCCGGCATGATGAGCGGAATATCCGCAGCGCGACGTGCTCGGGAAGATAGCGTTCCTTTCGCAGTAGAGTCTCGAGGGACGGCCCGTCAACGTACTCGAGGACGATGTAGTAGGAGGAGCCCTCACGGAAGTGATCGTAGACGTTCACGAGATAATCGCTCGTGAAGTCCATCATGATCTGCGCCTCGCGCCGGAAGCGCTCCCGCATCGACGCGTCACCGCGGAGGGTGAGCTTCTTGATGATAACGAAGCGGGAGAGGGTGGGATGCTCCGCCTTGTAGACCGCTCCCATGCCGCCGGAGGCGATCTGTTCGACGACTTTGTACTTACCGATCTTCGCCGGAAGCTTCGCCATGTGACAGGTCCCCTTTCGAGTTCAGTATGATGACGTCCCGGGACAGATCTATCGGGCGTTCGGGCGCGAGGACCGCGATAATCTGCGCATCGGGATTGTGCAGCTGCACGTATCGTCCCTCCGCCCGTACCGCATAGGCACCGCGAACGGGTCGGTGACCGCCGAAATGCAGTGCGTCGGTCGTACCGAGATAGTGGGAGAGCATCTGCTCCACGCTCTGCGGCTCGGCCCCGTCATTGGGTGTCCATGTGAGTCCGAAGACGACCTCGGGCTTGTTCCGGTACTCTATCACGTCGGTCCGGGAGTAGAAAGCTTGAGGCTCGGCGTGGGTGACGAGAAAGCCGGAACCCACGGCAAGCAGCGGGTAGAGATGCTCTACGCGGGCGAATGCCTCGAGAACCTCATCGCCGTAGAACTGCTCCATGTACGCCGCCACCATGGCTCCCTCGTAGGCGAACTTCCCAAAGGGGAGATTGCCCGCACCCTCCTCATTGGTGATGTTCTCGTGGTTCCCCTTGAGCAGGTGCACCGCGTCGGGGAGGGCGCGCTTGAGCTCGAGGAGTATCTCGACGGTGCCGAGGCTTTCGCGCATCTCCGCGTCCATCGCCTCGTGCTCGATGTATCCTCCGGAAAACTCCTCGAACGCCGTGAGCCAGCGACCATATGCCCGTGACTCCGCATGGACGTAGTCGCCGACGCAGACGAGCTGTGCCTCCCCGCTCTGCAGCAGCGTGAGCAGCTGCTCGTCCCTGCCGGCACTCTCCGGGCGGTGTGAGAGCACACGGAGAACCAGGTCCATCCGTGCGTGAATGTCGGGGACGATGACGGTGATGCGCTCGGGGTCCAGCTCCACCAGCCCGCCGGCCGCACCGTCCGAGGCCCACGGGCGATACTCGGGCGGCTCGGAGGCCAGGAGATCTCCTGCCGCGCGAAGCATCTCGCGGTACTCGTCCGGGGCGGGGGCCGTGGGCCGGCCGTAAATGGCGAGCAGCTGCTCGGCCAGTGGTCGCGTGTCGATGCCTTACTCCACGGCCATGGTTTTGTTGATTTCGACGAACTCCTCGCTGATGACCTGGGTGGCGCTGGTGAGCTTCTCTTCTTCCTCGGCCGGCTCCATGACGTCACGGTTCACCGCGATCTTGAAGATGGGCGAGCTCTTCTGGATCGGCCCGACCTCGAAGGACACGACCTCGTCGAGGCTGACGTCTTCGGCCAGTTGCGACTCCGCGTGGGTGGCGGACTCGGGAACGTCCTGCCTCAGTCCGATGCTCACGTACTCCGTGCGGCGAACCCCGTCGGTTACCGGTCCGATGTTGAGGATGGAGCCCGAGTAGGTAAGAACGAGAGCGCCTCGCTCCTCCTCCGCGCCGAACTCGTCGACTTCTTCCAT
>JAWLDL010000356.1:0-3197 GCA_041686675.1 Spirochaetia bacterium
CGCTCCGCCGCGCTCGCACTTCTCGTTCTCATTGCAATGCTCGTTCCCCTTGCGCTCCCCGCCGTGGACGGGGCCGTGGGGGGCGAAGGCGACATAACGGTTCGTGACGCGCGGGGCCGGGAGGTCACGCTTCCCGCGGCACCCGAGCGGATCGTAATCGCGGGTCGCGCAGTTGCGCTGCTCGCCAACGCCCTCTATCTCTTTCCGGAGGTGAGCGATCGCGTCGTGGCGGTCGGCGTCACGGATCAGGGGCTTGGTGATTTCTTCTCGGTGCTCGACGACGATCCGGGGGAGAAGACCCGGCTCGGCAGAAGCGCGGGACCGGAGGAGGTGCTCGCCCGCGATCCTGATCTGGTGCTTCTGAAGAGCTACATGCGCGACTCCCTCGGCAGGCCGCTCGAGACAGCCGGTGTGCCGGTGGTCTATCTGGATCTGGAGACCCCGGAGCAGTACGCGCGCGATCTTCGTATCCTCGGTGAGCTCCTCAGGGCCCCGGAGCGGGCGGAGGACATCGTGGAAGCCTTCGATCGCCGCCGGGCGGCCCTTGCACGCGCTACGAGAGGCGTGGAGCGGCCGCGGGTACTGTTGATCTCGGTCGCCGCCCGCGGGAACGCCGTGAGCTTCCGCGTCGCCCCGGAAGGCTGGATACAGGGGACCCAGGTCGAGCTCGGTGGCGGGGAGCCACTGTGGTACGACAGAGCCCTCAGCCCGGGGTGGAACGAGGTGCAGTTCGAGCAGATTGCCCTCTGGGACCCCGAGGTAATCGTCATCGTCTCCTACCGCGCGCCGGCCGGCGAGGTCCGGGACGAGGTGATCGCGGACGCTCGCTGGCAGACGCTTTCCGCGGTCCGAAACGACGAGGTGTACGCGATGCCCGCCGACTTTCACAGCTACGGACAGCCCGACACGCGGTGGATACTCGGTGCGGAGTGGATCGCACGTGTCCTGCATCCGGAGCTCTTCGAGGAGCCGTTCCGGGAGCGAGTCTACTCCTTCTATCGTGAGTTCTACCGCATGGACCGCGCGGACTACGAGGAGCTGGTCGAGCCGCGGCTGTCGGGAGATCTGCTTGAGTGATCAGGTGCAGGCGCGGAGCCGGCAGGGGAGCATGTGGCTGCTCTTCGTGCTCGTGCTCGTGGCCCTCGCGATCTCGCTTCTCATCGGGCGGTATCCGGCGCCGGGGCTGAGCTCCCCCGCGGCCCTTCTCGGTACCGAGACCTCGCGCACCATCTTCCTGCAGCTTCGCCTTCCGCGGGTGCTCACCGCGGCTCTGCTCGGGGCAAGCCTTGCCGCCTCGGGCTGCGCCTTTCAGATGCTGTTCCGCAATCCTCTCGTGGAGCCGGGATTCCTCGGGGTAACCCAGGGCGCGGCATTCGGTGCAGCCCTTGCCATCCTCGTGCTTCCCGGCGTGGTTGGTGCGGTACAGCTATCGGCGGTGGTCTTTGCCACGGCCGGCCTCTTTCTCTCCTACGGTGTGGCACGGCGATTGCGCTTCGGCGGATGGGTCATCCGCATGGTCATCTCCGGCCTCGCCGTCTCGGCGCTGTTCGCCTCGGGACTCGGCATCCTGAAGTATCTTGCCGACCCGATGTCACAGTTGCAGGAGATGACGTTCTGGTTGCTCGGGGGGCTCTCGGGAACGACCTGGGGGACGACGCTCATGGTGCTCCCGCTCGTTGCGCCTGCGCTTTTGATTCTCGTGTTGCTGCGCTGGCGCCTCAGTATTCTCAGCCTCGACGATCTCACCGCCCACTCCATCGGTACCAGTCCCGCGCGGGAACGTTTGCTCCTGCTCGTGGCGGCGTCCGCGGCAACCGCCGGCGTTACGGCTGCGGCGGGGATCATCGGCTGGGTGGGGTTGCTGGTCCCGCACGTGGCCCGGCGCTACTTCGGCGTGGAGGGGAATCGGGCTCTCCCTGCGTCTCTGCTCCTCGGAGCCGTCATGGTAGTCGTCTGCGACACCATTGCGCGCTCGCTCATGGTCTACGAGATTCCCCTCGGGATCATCACGTCGCTTCTCGGCGCCTCCCTTTTTCTCTCACTCCTATCCTCCGGTCAGGTGAGGTTCAAGCGATGAACGCGCTCGAGGTGCGGGATCTGGAGTTCGGTTACACGGACGGAGACCGGTTGTTCGACGGGCTGGACCTGGACATCGGGGCGAGGCGGGTGACGGTGCTCCTCGGCCCGAACGGCTCGGGCAAGAGCACCCTGCTTGCACTTCTCCTCGGATACCTCATTCCGAAGGATGGGGAGATTCGCATCATGGGAGAGCCGCTGTCCTCTTACAGCCGCAGCGAGCTCGGGCGGGTTGCTGCCTTTGTTTCGCAGTCGGTGTCGCTCCCGTTCAACTACCCGGTGCTCGAGTACGTGCTCCTCGGCCGAGCCGCCCGCGTCCCCTACTGGGGAAGCCCGAGTGCGGCGGATCTCGCCGCCGCCCGGCGTGCGGTCGAGCTCGCGGGCGCGGATCATCTGGCGGACCGCAACGTGCAGGAGCTCTCGGCCGGGGAGCTGCAGCTGGTCTCGGTGGCACGGGCGCTTGCGCAGGAACCGCAGGTGCTTCTGCTCGACGAGCCCACGAGCCATCTCGATCCGGTGCATGCGGTGTGGATATTCCGCCTGGTGGTGAAGCTTGCGAAGGAAGGCCTCACGGTGCTTCTCACCACACATGACCCGCTCCATGCCCGTCAGGTTGCAGATGACGCAGTACTGATGAAGCACGGCGCCGTCCTCTTTGCCGGCGGGGCCGGCGAGGGGCTCGCTGCCGAGCACCTGAATCGTCTCTACGATGCGGCGTTCAGTGAAGCGATCTACGGGGACCTGCGCATCCCCTTCCTCCGCCTCGAGTAAGCGACAGGCCCGGCGGCCGACGCGGCCCCGGGGCGGCCGACGCGGCCGGCAGTCCCGCCGCCGACGCTACGGCACGATCCGGGTGCCGGCTCCGCCCGCGGCCGCCGCGGCGAGGTGCTCGGGATCGGTGATCACACCCTCCCGACCCGTGGCCTCGACGAACTCTATCATCGCCTCGATCTTCGGAAGCATGCTGCCACGGCCGAAATGGCCCTCGGCAATGTAGCGGCGCGCGTCGGCGACGGAGAGCTCATCGAGGTCCTGCTGGTCAGGGGTCCCGTAGTTCAGAGAGACCTTCGGTACGGCTGTGGAGATGAGAAACACGTCCGCATCGAGACGTCGAGCAAGCA
>JAWLDL010000357.1:0-3182 GCA_041686675.1 Spirochaetia bacterium
CGAGCACATCGACGCCACTCATGTCCGCCTTCATGCGGTTCCACACGGGGTTCTTTGCCTGCCCCCCGCACACGCGCAGCGCATCCACCTCGCATCCGGCTTCGGCGAGAACCTCGAGGGAATGGCGGATCGTAAAGCCGAGCGATTCCACCACCGCACGGCCGAGCTCGGCGGGTCCGTGGTGTGCATTGAGCTCGAGGAAGGCGCCGTTTTCGAAGTTCCAGCCGTCGAGCCCCCGTGGCGAGGGGACGAACAGCGGCGCGTCGGAAGCCGCCGAACGGATGTCCTCGAGGATATGCACGTAGCCCTTGTCCTGCTGGCCGGTGATTACACGGAACCACTCGAAGGCACTACCGGTGGACTCGAGAATAGCGGCGATGTTGTACATGCCGGCTCGGACGTGGGGAAGCGTCCTCAGGCGAGGATCCGTCACCGGGGTGGGCGAGCAGTAGTTGATGCCCTCCGAGGTTCCCGCCCGGTCGCAGGTCCTGCCCGGGGCCAGGCTCGCGGTGCCGACCAGGCTCATGAGAAAATCCGAGCCGCCGGCAACCACCGGCGTCCCTGCGGGAAGCCCGTAGCGCTCTGCGGCCGGCGCCTGCACGTTTCCGATCCGCTCACCGGTGTGTACGAAGGGCGGGAAGCGATCGGCGTCGAGCCCGTAGGCGGCGATGGATTCGGCATCCCAGATATAGGGGGTAAACTCGTCGGTGGGGGATATCGTGACGACTTCTCCGGTAAGCAGGTAGTCGACATACTCGGGAAGCGAAAGAAAGTACCGGGTACGCTCGTAGACATCGGGCTTTTCCGCCGCAAGCCACGCAGCCTTCGGAAGGAAAAAGGAGGGCTCTCCCGAGACGCGACGCTCGCGGCCGTCGTTCCACAAAAGAACCGGCTCGAGGGCTGCTCCGTCGGCATCAATGGGCACGAGGGTCGGCCCGTGACCGCTTACCACCACCACGTCGACGGCCGTCAGCGGTCCGATTTCCCGTAACACCTGGGCGATGGCTCCGTGGCGTCGATCACCGTCCCAGACCGATATCGCCCGCGGGTGATCGAGCACACGCTCGGTTGAGATAGTCCGGATCCGGCCGTCCCCATCGACGAGCGCGCCCTTTACCGTGGATGTACCAACGTCGATTGCAAGGATGAGCGGCAGGTCGCCGGACACCGGATCCCCCTGTCACGTGAATTGCGGCAAACGGTAGCACATCCCCATACCCCGGTCAACAATCGCCTCTGCGAGTGCTATCATGAGGGTATGCGTCACTTCATCGTTGTTCTACTTCTTCTTGCGATCGTAATGGCACCGCTGCCGCTGCACGCCTTCGGCGGAAGCGAGGAGGAGCCCCCCGAGGTCGACTACGTCTCGGTCATGCTTCCCGATACCGCCGATTCCCATCCTCTGTATCAAATGATCGTCGACGGGGCGCGAGCGGCCGTTGCCGAGAGGGACGACCTCGAGGTCGAGGTCATTACCGGCCTGCGACGCGGAGATCCGCGCCTCGCCGAGCGAGCGAGCGACCGCCGGGTCGCGCTCCTCGTGGTGGGCGGAGGGGCGCTCCTCGAAGACGGAATACGAGCCGCCACCGAGCACCCAGAGGCGTCATTCCTGATCGTCGACGGCAAGGCGCCGGCGCTGGCGAACGCTGCAGGGCTTCTCATAAACAGGCGCGAGCAGGCGTTTCTTGCCGGGTATATTGCCGGGCTGCGCCTCGGAGAGGAAGACCCCTCTGGTGCCGCGCCGGGAGAGTCGGCCGCCACAGCCCCCGCCACGGCGGGGCTTCTCATCGAGACCGGCCTCTACATGAGCGAGGACGTCGTCCGTTCCGCCTACCGGCTCGGACTCAGGGCCGCCGCCGACGGGAACCGCCCGCGCACCAGGCGCCTTCCCCTCGGCGCTTCGGTCTCCGTCCTTCGCTCACGAATCGAGGACTTCGATGCCGACGGCACACCCGTGTTGCTGCCGGCCCTCTACGCAAACCGGTCGGCCGCCATGCGGGCCCTGCGGGAAACCGACATGGACATCATATGGCTCGACAGTGAAAGACCCGAGACCGGGCGCGACCGCGCCCTCGCCGCCATTGCGCTCGAGATCGAGGACGCCGTCGCTCGGATGATCGCCCAGATTCTCGATGCGGGTCCCGAAAGCGTCGAGACCGTGGAAGCGAGTTTCCGCAGCGGGCGGATGAGGCTCAACACCGACTTCGATCGCTTCGAGTCCGCATTTGACGCCGAAACGCGCAGCCGGATCGAGCACATGGCCGAACGACTCGAGACAGGAGACCTCAGTCTGCCGATGCCTCCGGCGCCAGCTCCACCCCGTGACCCACAAGATCAGTGACCGCACGACTGAGCCGTGCCGTCCGCAGTTCCAGCTGCTTTCTGAAGCCGGCTACACGCTCCCGCGGTGAGGCGAGGTTGAGGTTCCCCGGTGAGCCGTCGGCACTACGCCGGGCGAGCGCCTCGAGGGGATCCGGCGGCGCGACGGAGTCCAGGCTCGTTCCCACCCTTCGGTAGGCCTCGCGAAACGGCACCCCCTCGGCCACCAGGTCGAGGGCGGCGTCGGTTGCATACACCGAGGCGGGAATTGCGCGGCGCATGGCCTCGCGGTCGACTTCGAGCCCGGACACCGCCGCATCCATTGCCGTCACGCAGGACGCTGCAACGTCGAGCCCCTCCATGAGGGGGGCCTTGGTCTCCTGAACGTCGCGGTTGTATCCGGCCGGGAGCGAGCGCATGACCGACTTCACCCGCTCCGACACCGCCCCGAGACCGGCGCACTTCCCGCGCACGAGCTCGAGGACGTCCGGATTCTTCTTCTGCGGCATGATGCTCGAGCCCGTGCAGAGGGTATCGGGCAGCGAGACGTAGGCAATCTCGGGGAGCGAGAAGAATATGAGGTCGCTCGCCGCCCGTCCGAGGGTCATACCCACCTGGTCGAGCGCGTCGAGGAGGATCGCCTCGCCCTTCCCGCGCGATCCCACGGCGTAGAGCACGTTGTTCTGGACACGCGAGAAACCGAGAAGCCGCGCGGTGAGCGAGCGGTCGAGTGGCAGCGGCACACCGTAGCTTGCCGCCGCCCCGAGGGGACACTGGTCGTGATACTCATAGGCCGCATCGAGGAGGGCAATATCGTCGAGGAGCTCCTCCGCAACGGCCGCGAGCCACAACCCGAAGGTCGA
>JAWLDL010000358.1:0-3174 GCA_041686675.1 Spirochaetia bacterium
GTGAGCGACCCGGCTAACCTACAGGTGGTAGATACAATCTCGCTACCGGGCGACATCGACGCAATCGCAGCGGAGAAGCAGTTGCTCTACGCCACGTATCACCAGAACCCCATTGGCCGGTTCGTCGCATCCATCGACATCAGCGACCCTGCAGACTCGAGAGTCGCCGACGAGTTCCAACTGAACGGGTTCTGGAATCCGGAACAGTTGGTCGCAACGGGCAATCGTGTCTACCTGCACGACCAGTACAGCGGCGAAGTCCGGATCCTCACCCTCGAGATCGACTCGCCGTTGTTGGACTAAGAAACAGAGCTACGATCGTATTCTTGGACGCGTGTCCCCTGCCGGCAGGCGGCTGCCGGCGGGTGCGCTCTACCTCGCCAGCGCCCCCAGCGCCCCATCGAGCTTCGGAAGGGCGGCGGGATCGAGCCAGGATCGCATGACGAAAAACCCGCCGACAACCTCGGAGTCTATGCGGTCCGCGCCCGCGGCATACTCAACGAGCTCCTCGCCTTCGAGGCGGTAGAAGCGGTGGGCCAGCGTTTCGGGGTCCAGCACCCAGTACTCGCGAACGCCGTGCTGCTCGTACTCGGCGAACTTCGGCCCGACGTCGCGCTCGGCGGTGCGGGGGCTGAGTGCCTCGACCACGAGGTCCGGCGCGCCCTCGACGTGGGTCTCCTTCACCGCCTCGAGCCGTGCGGCATCGTAGAAGGCGAGATCCGCCAGAAAGACGTTACGCCCGCTCAGGCGCACCGCCACCACCTCCCGGTACAGCCGCCCGAGATCGTGGCGGTCGATGTAGTAGCGCAGCAGCGCGTCCAGGAAATTCAACAGATCAGCGTGTCGCGTAGACACCGCTGAATGCATGAACACCTCTCCATCGATGAGGTCCGCCCTGCGGCCCGGCTCGAGCCAGTCGAGGAAATCCCGCGCGGTGAGAAGCTCTCGTTCGGTGGATGCGGACACGGACACTTTCGTCGCCATGACCCCTCCAGTATATCCCCGCGCGCCTCACGTCGCCAAGGTGCACTCCGGACCGGTGAGCGCGGTCGGCCGTGGTGTGGCGGCGCCGAGGCGCCGAGCGCACCAAAAGAAAGGCGCCCCACTCGAGGGCGCCTTGATTGCGTAGTTGATTGCGAAGCTGATCATTTGCCTCGGATAGCCGCTGACCGGAGCGTCGGATGCTCCGCCTGCGGCACAGCCGTGCGATCTATTTCTTCTTCTTGCGCTTCGAGCGCGGCACGTTCCGCCCGGCGCCGGTGGTCTGGCGCTTCTTTGCCACTTCCTTCTTGACGGCATCGGCATCGACACCGACTGCGGCGGGCTCGGCCTGCCTGCCCTTCTCGTCGGCGGGGGCGAGAGCCTCCCGCTTCGGGGTCTCCGCGGGGGCCGCGCGGCCGCCGTACTTCGCCAGCTCCTTCTTGCGGCGGCGGGCAATGGCCCGGGTCCGCCACGCGAGAAGCATGGGCGAGGCAACGAAGATCGACGAGTAGGTACCGACCACGATACCGACCATCAGGTTCAGCGCGAAATCGCGAATCTGCCCGGTGGCGAACAGAAAGATCGCAAGCACCGCGAGCAGGGTCGTGAGCGAGGTAATCAGCGTCCGGCTCAGCGACTGCGTGATACTCGTGTTCACGATGGTCTCGAAGGGCGATTCGCGGAGGATGCTCTCATTCTCGCGGATCCGGTCGAAAATGACGATGGTGTCGTTCAGCGAGTATCCGATGATCGTCAGCACCGCCGCAATGGTCGCCGTCGACACTTCTATCTGCATGGCGCCGATGAAGCCGAGCATGATCGCAACGTCATGGATGAGCGTCACGATGGCCGAGGCCGCATAGCCGAGCCTGAAGCGGAACCAGATATAGGCGAGGATGAGCAGCAGTGCGAGCGTGGTCAGCCAGATCGCCTGGCCGGCCAGGTCCTGAGAGAACCGGGGACCGACGTAGGAGGTCTCGAGCACGAGGATGTTCGTCTCGCCGAACTCATCGCCAAGGGTCGCCACGATTTCGTCCGACATCACGCGGCTGAAGTCATCCACGTCGCCGGGATCCCGGACGCGAATACTGAACTGATTATCCTCGGGCTGTCCTACCCGCTGAACCTGCGCTCCCTCGATTCCGGAAAGCGCGTCTCGGACCGCGTCGACCTCGACGTCGCCCGAGCCCCCGATCTCGACCCGTTGCCGGAGGCCGGCCTCGAAATCAATGCCGAGGTTGAATCCGTCCTGCATGACCGTCGCGGTGATTCCCGCGGCGATCACGAGCACGGAGATGACGATCATGATGTAGCGAATGCGAGTGAACTGAATTACGTTTTTCATCGAACCCCCCAGCCGATGCTGAGCCTGGAGCGGCGGAACTGCTCCGTCGAGACGTCAAAGATGAGCCGGGAGACAACGAGCGCCGTGAACATGGAGGAGATGATACCGACGGCGAGGGTAACGGCAAAGCCCTGAATAGGCCCGGTGCCGAGCTGGGAGAGGAAGATCGCCGCGATGAAGGTCGTCACGTTTGCGTCCATGATCGTCCAGAACGCCTTCTGAAAGCCGGCCTCGACCGACGCACGCGGGCTCTTGCCCAGACGGTACTCTTCCTTGATTCGCTCGAAGATGATGACGTTGGCATCAACCGCCATACCGACGGTCAGGATAATACCCGCAATACTCGTAAGAGTAAGTGTCAGGTTGAAGACCGAAAGAATGGCCGTGATGAAGAACAGGTTGAGCAGGAGGATGAGGTCTGCAAGCAGCCCCGCTCCCTTGTAGTAAGCAGCCATGAACACAATGACCAGCACGAAGCCGAGCGCGATGGCCCTGAGCCCCGCCTGTATCGCCTGCTCACCGAGCTGCGCCCCCACCGACTGCTGATTGATGATGTTGAGATCGATCGGTAGCGCCGCCGTGCGAAGCACCGTGGCAATATCCTCCGCCTCGGACTGGTTGAAGCCGCTGATTCGCACCTGACCGGTTGGGATCTCTTCCTGAATGCGGGCGTACGCCCGTACCCGGTTGTCCATGACGATGGCAAGACTGCCACCGACATTATCCCGCGTGAGACGGGAGAACTGGTCGCCACCTTCGCGGTCGAGCACGAAGTTGACCACCGGCTGGTTGGAGATGGGATCACGCGCGAACTGCGCCTCGGTGATGTGTTGCCCCGGAAGGCCGTT
>JAWLDL010000359.1:0-3167 GCA_041686675.1 Spirochaetia bacterium
TGGCGCCCTCTCTCATGACGATGATCCTGTCGCAGACACCGAGAATCTCCGGCAACTCACTGGAGACCATGATGACTCCGAGGCCCGATCCGGCGAGATCGTACATGATCGAATAGATTTCACTCTTGGTTCCCACGTCGATTCCGCGCGTCGGCTCGTCCATGAGAAACACGCGCGCGTGGCGGCTCAACCACCGCGCGAGAATCGCCTTCTGCTGGTTACCCCCGGAGAGATTCCGCATGAGCTGGCGGGTCGACGGTGTCTTGATCTTGAGCCTCTCGACGAAAGCGTTGGCATTCTCACGCTCCCGCCGCTCATCTATGACGAGCCCGCCGTAGGACGCAAAGGTCGGTCGCACGGCCAGGTTGATGTTCTCCGCGACCGAGCGCACACCGATGATGCCGTGCAGTTTGCGATCTTCAGGCATGAGCGCGAGACCGTGTCGAATCGCGTCATGGGTGCTTCGGATCCTGACCTCCCTGCCGTCGACGAGGGTCGTGCCGCTCTCCGCGCGCTCTGCTCCGAAGAGGAGCCGGAGCAGCTCGGTGCGTCCGGCACCGATCAGCCCGAAGAACCCGAGAATCTCACCTTTTCGCACACTGAAGGACGCCGGCGCGGTAAGTCCGTAGCCGAAGATGTCCTTTACTTCGAGGGCAGTCTCCCCCTGGCTGCGCGGGGTGTAGTGAAAGATATCGGCGATCGAGCGTCCCACCATGCTTCTCACCAGGAAATCGTGGTCGATGCCGTCAAGAGAGTCCTGCGTTACGACCAGCTTCCCGTCCCGGAAGACCGTAGCGGCATCACAGAGCTCGAAGACTTCGGCCAGACGATGAGACACGTAGATAACGGCTCGCCCGTCCTGCCGGAGGCCCCGAATGGCGCTGAACAGGAGCTCGACTTCCTTGTGAGACAGACTGCTCGTCGGCTCGTCGAACGCGATCACTTTGGCATCTCTCATGAGCGCCTTGGCGATCTCCACCATCTGCTGCTGTCCGATGGAGAGGTGTCGCATTTTCGCTGCGGGATTGATGGGTTCCCCGAGTCGCTGGAGGGCTTCTCTGGCCCGCGCCCGCATGGTCCGTCTGTCGATGACTCCCAGTCTGGTCGGCATGTGGCCGAGCAGGAGATTCTCCTCGACGCTCATGTCGGGTATGAGGTTGAGCTCCTGATAGATCACCGCCACGCCGGCCTCGAGCGCCTCGCGGGCGTTGGCAAAGGCGTACTCTACGCCGCCGAGGGAAAGCGAGCCACCGTTCGGCTGGTGCGCACCGCTGAGGACCTTCAACAGGGTGGACTTGCCCGCTCCGTTTTCTCCGACGAGGGCATGCACACTACCTTCGGCCACGGCGAAGGTGACATCATCGAGCGCCTGCACCCCGGGAAAGGCCTTGCTTACCGAATGAAACTGTAGATACGGTTGATCAGCCATAGTAGTCCTTTACGCTTCAGCCGGCTTCTGAGGCGAAGGGGCCCGCGATGAAGCGAGCCCCTCCGTACATCGGCTAGAGCGTATCGATAGTACTATCGATCGAGTCCCATGGCCGAGAGAACCTCCTCGCGGTTATCACGGTTCATGAGCATGCCGGCGGTGTAGATGAGCTTTTCGGGCTCTTCACCCTCGGCAATCCACTTGTACATGTTCTCAGAGGTTTCGTATCCGTGGCGGTAGGGGCTGATGGTCACGGTCGCGAAGAAACCGGTCACCTCGTCCTTGTCGAACTCCGAGAGGGCCGACCCACTGCCGCCGATACCGACACCAATGATGTCCTCCGCGGAAAAACCGCGTCCCTCTGCCGCGCGGACGCCACCCATGACCGACTCGTCATTGAGCGCGAACACGAGCCAGTGCTCGATGTCGGAATTCTGGGTGATCTTGTCGGCTGCGGCGTTGAAGCCGCCTTCCACGTCTTCACGCTCCTGCGGCGTGTCGAAGATCCGGTCGGCCGGGAATCCGGCGTCCACGAGTGCATCGGTTGCGCCTTCAACACGTTCGCGCGCGGTGTCGAGCTCGTTGAAGCTGATGGCGAGGGCACCCGTATTCTCCACTTCCCACCCGCGGTTTTGCATCTCTTCATAGAGCGCCTCACCGACGATCTGTCCAATCTCGTAGGCGGAGATGCCCATGTGAGGCACTTCTTCCATGAAGTTTCCGTCGGCATCGACGAAGCGGTCGTCAACGGTCATGACCTTCATGCCGTGCTGCTCCGCGCGCGCCACGATGGCCGGCCCGAGTCGCACGTCAGGGGCACAGATGATGAACCCGTCCGCGCCCTGCGCGGCCAGGTTGTCGATGGCGTTGAGGGTGACCTCTCCGTCCTCGGCGCCCAGGGTCACGAGCTCGAACCCGTAGTCCTCCGCAGCCTCTGCTGCGAACTTCCATTCATCCTGAAACCAGGTCTCCTCGGGCTGCTTCACCAGGAACCCGATCTTGACATCTTCGCCGGTGGGGGCTTCCTGCTCACCCGAAGCAAACAGCGGCATCGCGGCGCCGAGAGCAATCGCAATCATCAGCGCAAAAACCAGTAGTCGTTTCATCGAACTACCTCCTTGTCGGTATTGCCGGACATGCTGCAAAGTACGTGCCACGTTGACCGGACGAGAGCGGGAAACGGCAACTCTCTGCAGCGTCGTCAGTTGTCCGCGCGGCCGGAGCACGGTGCAGTCTGCCGATTTCCCCTCCGCTGTGCAACCAATCACTGCGCGCCACACCACACGTGCAAAAAATTCCACACCGTGACGTTTTCGAGAGCCGGTTGCCCGCCCAGGACTTTGCCTCTACAATTGGTGCCGACATGGATTTCACCGTCCTCATAGTCGACGATCAGGAGGAAATGTGCAGATCCCTTCAGGCTCTCCTGGAGCGCAACGGTCTGCACACCCTCTATACGACTCAACCGGCCCGCGTCGTGGAGATACTCAACTCGGCGGAGATCGATCTTCTCGTCCTCGACGTGAAGATGCCGCGGCTCGACGGGTTGACCCTGCTCCAGCGGGTGCGTGCCCTGCGCCCGGAGTTGCCGGTCATCATGATCTCCGGCGTCGCGACCATCGACCATGCGGTGGAGGCAATGCGGGTGGGTGCGCGGAACTTCTATCAGAAGCCCGTTCCGTTGAAGGACCTTCTGGCGGAAATCGAAACCCTCAAGACGCGCAAGGCACAGCGCAGG
>JAWLDL010000360.1:0-3162 GCA_041686675.1 Spirochaetia bacterium
GGCATGGAAGTCCACGGTATACATTCAAGGAGGAATCCATGGTCATCAACCACAACATGAGCGCGATGTTCGCCCAGCGACAGCAGAAGTTCAACACATTGGACACGCAGGGCAATATCGAGAAGCTCTCCTCCGGCATGCGCATCAATCGTGCAGGCGATGATGCCTCCGGACTTGCGGTTTCAGAGAAGATGCGAGCGCAGATCGGCGGTCTCCAGCAGGCAGAGCGCAACGCTGCAGACGGCATCTCGATGATTCAGACCGCAGAGGGCTACCTGCAGGGTACGCAGGACATCCTGCAGCGCATGCGTGAGTTGGCTGTTCAGTCCTCGAACGGTATCTACACCGCCGAGGACCGCATGCAGATCCAGGTCGAGATCTCGAGCCTGGTCGATGAGGTGAACCGCATCGCGTCGCATGCACAGTTCAACGGCATGAACCTGCTCACGGGCCGGTTCGCGAACGAGACGGGTACGAACACCGTTACGGCAAGTATGTACTTCCACATCGGCGCGAACATGGACCAGCGCGAACGCGTGTTCATCGGTACGATGACGGCTCAGGGTCTGGGCATTCAGAGCTCCGACGGGCTGCCCCACACCGCCACGTTCATCTCCATGTCGACGCCCGACAAGGCGAATATCGCCATCGGCGTGATCGACGAGGCGTTGAAGGCGGTGAATAAGCAGCGCGCCGACCTCGGTGCATACCAGAACCGCCTCGACTACGCTCGACAGTCCATCTCGGTCGGCGCCGAGAACATCCAGGCTGCCGAGTCGCGCATCCGCGACACCGACATGGCGGACGAGATCGTGGGCTTTACCACGAATCAGATTCTCGTCCAGTCGTCGACCGCGATGATCGCACAGGCCAACCAGCAGCCACAGAGCGTTCTGCAGCTGCTGCAGTAGCCGACAACCCGTCCTGCACGCCGAGACCCGGCCGCCTTCACGGTGGTCGGGTTTTTTTGTGCTCTCGGTCCCGGGCTTACCGGACGCCCGGTTGCAACGGGGCGCGGGCTCCGGAGATAATGACCGCCGTGAAACGCTTTTCAACGCCACGCGTTCTCGATGAGTTCGCCCGCCACTTCGACAGGGCCGGATTCCGATGCTTCCTCGTCGGCGGTGCGCTCAGAAATATCGCGCTCCGTGGTAAACCCGTCGACTACGACCTCGCCACGGATGCGCATCCCGAGGATGTTCAGAAGATCTTCCGACGCGTCATTCCCACCGGCATACAGCATGGAACGGTCACCGTCCTCTACAAAGGGCATCAGTTCGAAGTGACCACGTTTCGCACCGAAAGCACCTATTCGGACTCCCGACGTCCCGACTCGGTGGCGTTCTCCACCTCCATCGAGGACGACCTCGCCCGACGGGACTTTACCATCAACGGCATGGCGCTCGACCTGGTAAGCCGCGAGTTCTTCGATCCCCACGGTGGACTCGAGGACATAGAGTCGAAGACGGTGCGCGCAATCGGAGACCCGGCGGAGCGCTTCGGCGAGGACGGGCTGCGGGTAATGCGGGCAATCCGCTTTGCCACGCAACTGGAGTTCGGCCTCGATTCTGCCACGAGGAAGGCGATCCCCTCGGCCCTGCCGTCGCTGGCGCGGGTATCCGCGGAGCGCAAGCGGGATGAGCTCGTGAAGACGATCGAGGCCCGACACCCGGCAGGGGGAATCCTGCTCATGCAGGAAACCGGGGTCCTCTCGCAGCTTATACCCGAGCTCGCCGCCTGCGACTCCGTCGCACAGGGCGAGGGCGTGAACAGCACGGTGCTGACCCACTCCGCGTACGCCTGCGAAGGGGCGCCCGCCGACCGTCTCGAGATTCGGCTTGCGGCTCTGCTCCACGATGTGGGAAAGGTGGACACATACGAGGAGGACGAGGAAGTCGGTATGCGCTTCCACGGCCATGACGCAGTGTCGGCGGATCACGCCCGCGCCATTCTCAGTCGGCTCAGGTTCTCAAATGACGTCACGAATACGGTGGCGCATCTCGTTCGCCATCACATGTTCGACTACGATCCGACCGGCTGGACCGACGCCACGGTCAGGCGATTCATTTCGCGGGTCGGAGCGCAGTACGTCGATGATCTCATTCTCCTGCGCCGTGCGGACAGCTACGGAAAGGCCGGACACCCCGTACGCGACCGCAGACTCGAGGCCCTCGAAGAGCACGTGCGGGAGGTGCTCGCCGCCGACAGCGCACTCAGCGTCCGGGACCTGGCGGTGAACGGGAATACGCTTCACGAAGAGGCGGGCATCCCCAAGGGCCCGCTCATGGGGCGAACGCTCGAGTTCCTGCTCGAGAGTGTGCTGCAGGATCCGTCACAGAACACCCGCGAGAAGCTTCTCGAGATAGCGCGGAACTACTACGAGCAGAGACTGCAGGCCTGATTCTCAACCGCGGCGCTTGCGCCCCCGCCCCTTTGGAGGCTCGGAGCGCTTCGGCTCCGCCGCCTCGGCTCCGTCCTCGTCTCCCGCGATCTGCCAGAGGCTCTCGTAGGCAATCTTCGCGGCCTCCTGCTCGGCCTGCTTCTTGTTCTTGCCCTGCCCCGGGCCGTAGGTGCGGTCGTTGACGCGTACTTCGATCCAGAAGGTCTTCGAGTGGTCCGGTCCGGTCTTCTTCACCAGTGAATACTTGGGATAGCTCTTGAACTGCTTCTGCACGAGCTCCTGAAGCAGCGTCTTGTAGTCCTTGCGGTGTTTGTTCTCGAGAACCTTGTTGATCTCGGGCACGAGATAGCGAAGAACGAACCGGCGCGAGGCCCGAAAACCGGAATCGAGAAAGTATGCGCCGATAATGGCCTCGAGCGCGTCCGCGAGAAGGGCCTTCTTGGAGCGTCCGCCGGAGAACTCCTCCCCTTTGCCGATGAGAATGAAGTTGTCCACGCGCAGGTCGCGGGAAATGGTGGCGAGACTGTCCTCTGAGACGACGAAGGACTTGATCTTGGCAAGATCGCCCTCGGCCTTATCGGTCAGCGTGTTGAATAGATACTCTGCAACCACGAGCCCGAGCACCGAATCACCGAGAAACTCGAGTTTCTCGTTGTTATCGATGTCGTTATGCCGCTCATTCGCGAATGAGCGGTGGCAAAACGCAAGATTCAGAAGCTCGAGCTTTTTGAAGCGAATCCCTGCCTGCTTCTCAAAAAGCT